>DATMKB010000295.1:0-2572 GCA_035553635.1 Mycobacteriales bacterium | reverse complement strand
AGGTGCCTTGCCCGCTTCCCCGCACAGTAGACCCGGCGGCGGGATCCGGAGACCCGAGCCGGGGACTGCCCTGTGCAACCACCCGCGAGGGCCCCGTCGTTCCCGCCGGACGGAGCAGCGGCGTCCGCTCAGAGCGAAGCGCGAGGGCGCCGGCGGCCGGCCCGGCCGCCCGTGATCGACGGAGGCTGCGCGACAGCGCGGCCTCCGTCGACCACCTCAGGGCGTCGCAGGAGCTCCGCCGACCACCGGGAGGAGCGGCTGGCTAGTGCGCGGCCTCGTAGGCCTCGACGACGGCGGCCGACAGGCGCCCGCGCTCGCTCACCTTGTGGCCGTTGCTGCGGGCCCACTCGCGGATCTCCTGCACGCGCTGCTTGTCGCCGCTCGCGCTGTTGCTGCGACCGGAGCTGCGGGCGGCGCGGCGGGGCGCGGCGGCCGGGGCGCGGCCGGCCCGGCGGGCGGCGCCGACGAACGGCGCGAACGCGTCGCGCAGCTGGCCGGCGTGCTCGTCGCAGACGTCGATCTCGTAGGAGGAGCCGTCGAGGCCGAAGGCGACGGTCTCGCTGCCCTCGACCTCCTCGTCGTGCAGGTCGCACACGAGCAGGACCTGGACCTTCTGCGCCACGTTCTTCCTCATTCCACCTTTCGCGGCACCGGTCATGGCCGCGGCGAACGACAGAGAAGCACGCCGCAATACCCGGAGCAAATGCGCGCAGCGCATTCCACGACCCGGCTGCACCATTTCGCCGGGAATTCGCGTGTGATCTGCCTCTCTACGACGGGTCGACGCCCGAGAAACGGCCCTCGCGGAAGGCGTCGACGAAAAGGGCGTGGTCGGCCCGCACCCGTGCGGCGTACTCGTGCGCGAAGGCCACGACGTCGTCGACGAGGTCGCCCTCGCGGCCCCGCACGACGGCGGCGATGGCGTCCTCGGTCTGGAACTGCACGAGGGCGGTGCTGTCGTCGTCGGCGTCGGAGACGCAGTGCACCTTCGCCGTGGCGCGGCCGAGCTGCTCGAGGGTGTCGCGCAGCTCGTCGGGCTCGGTGAGCGACGACCAGTCGAGGTCGGCCTCGTACGGCGAGAACTCCTTCACCACGAAGCCGACGCCGTCGTGCGGGCCGCCCTCCATGCGCGCCCAGCCCAGCCACGGGTCGGCGTGCGCCTGCAGCGAGCGCTGGGAGACGGCCGTGCGGTGCCCCTCGTGCTCGAACGCCCCGCGGGCGACCTCGTCGTCGACCACCCGGCTCGCGGCCGCCACGCCGCCCTGCTTCATCGTCAGCACGACGTCGTTCTCCAGCGCCTGCGTGTGCCCCTCGACGAGCAGGCTGTACGCCGGCAGCCCGGCGCTGCCGATGCCGAACCCGCTCTTGCCGACGACGTCCTTGAGCTCGTAGGTCAGGCTCCCGAGGCGCTTGGACCCCGGCACCGTGTCGAGGTACCGGGCGTAGGCCGCCTCGACGGCCGCCCGCTCGTCGGCCGGCAGCCGGCGCACCGTCGGGCTGTCGCGGAAGCGCCGCTCGTAGTCCTCCACCACGGTGACGCGGTCGAGCAGGCCGGTGCGGGTGGCCAGCTGCGCCTCGAGCAGCGCCGCGCGCACGGCGCCTCGGGCGGTGTCGAGCCGCAGCGACCAGGCGTGGTCGTCGTCGCTGTCGACGAAGTGCTCGACCTGGTCGAGGTAGGACCGCAGGTAGGTGGCGACGAGGTCGGAGATGGCCTCGTCGGGCAGCGCCTTGGTCCAGCAGAGCAGCGCGGTGCTCGCCGCCATGCGCTGCAGGTCCCAGGTGAAGTGGCCGAGGTAGGCCTCGTCGAAGTCGTTGACGTCGAAGACGAGCACCCCCGTGCCGTCCATGTAGGTGCCGTAGTTCTCGGCGTGCAGGTCGCCCTGCACCCACACGCGCCCGGTGCGCTCGTCGGCCCAGGGGTCGTCGCGCCCGGCGGCGTCGGCGTAGAACACGCACGCCGAGCCGCGGTAGAAGGCGAAGGGGTCGGCCGCCATCTTCCGGTACTTGCGCCGGAAGGCCACCGGGTCGGCGGCGGCGAGGTCGGCGAAGGCCTCCTGCAGGACGTCGACGAGGAAGGACGTGCGCGCGTCGCTCATCCCGGCATCCTCGCGGGCGGGCCGGCGCCGGGCGGGAGCGCCCCTGCTCAGCCGGCGCGCAGGAAGGTCCGCAGGGCGGAGGTGAACGCCTCCGGCTGCTCGGAGTGCACCCAGTGGCCGGCGCCCTTGACCGTGACCAGGACCGTGCGCGGGAACAGCGCGCGCATCGGCTCGGCGTGCTCCGGCCGCACGTACGGCGAGCGGTCGCCCGCCAGCCACAGCACGCGCCCGTCGAACGTCCCGTCGACGTCGGGCCACCCCGCGATGGTGGATAGCTCGCGCGCGAGCAGGTCGAGGTCGGCCTGCCAGCGCAGTCCGTCCGGCCCGGTGCGCAGGTTCTGCAGCAGGAACCCGCGCACCCGGTCGTCGGGGATGTCGCCGGCCAGCTGCTCGTCGGCCTGCCCGCGGCGCTCGAGGGCCGCCAGGTCGAGGCGCTGCAGGCTGGCGAGCAGGTGCTCGAACTCGCCGGCGCCGTC
>DATMKB010000294.1:0-8477 GCA_035553635.1 Mycobacteriales bacterium | reverse complement strand
CCACCCGCACGGCCGCCCCGCCGTCGCCGACGCGCACGGCGTCGTCCGCCCCGGCCGCGCCGGCCACGGTGCCCCGCGCCTTCGTGGAGCCGCCCAAGGACGTCGTCGTCCCGCCGCCGGCGCCCGCGCCCTCCCCCGGTGCGCCCGAGCCGCTGCGCGTGGCCGTCGTCGGCGACTCCATCGCCGGCGACCTCGGCGAGGGCCTCGAGCGGTGGTCGGCCGGCCGCACCGACGTCGTCGCGCTGTCCTTCGCCGTCGGCGGGTGCCCGATCAGCCGCGGCGGCGAGCGGCGGGTGACACCCGACCGGCACTTCCCGATCATCGAGGAGTGCGACTGGTGGGGCCGCGACAGCGAGCGCCGCCGCGACCTCGAGCGCTTCAAGCCGCACCTCGTGCTCGTCGAGGCCGGCATCGACGAGGTCTTCGAGCGCAAGCTCCCCGAGTGGGACGACTGGAGGGCCCCCGGCCACCCCGGGCTCGACCGCTGGATGGCCGGCGAGTACCAGCAGGCGGTCGACGTCTTCACCGGCCTGGGCGCGAAGGTCCTGCTCATGAACGCGCCCTGCGCCGACTGGGGCCGCGTGCCGTCGTTCAAGGAGATGGAGAACGAGGGCAACCTGCGCGCGCACACCGTGAACGCCTCGGTCTACAACCGCGTGACGCGCGTGCAGATGGTCGACCTCATGGGGCGCATCTGCCCGGGCGGGCAGTACAAGGACGACCCGGAGGGCGTGCAGGGGGGCCGCTTCGACGGCTTCCACTTCACCGAGGAGGCCGCCGACGCGCTGGTGCGCAACTGGCTGGCCGACATCGTGCTGGAGGCCGGCAGCCGCCGCTGACGGTCAGCCGGCCAGGGCCGCGCGCAGCGCGGGGGCGAGGTCGCCGCGCTCCTCGGCGACGACGTCGTCCAAGCCCCGCCACGCCGCGGCCCGGCGCAGCTCGGGGGCGAGCAGCTCGGCCGTGCCGCCGGCGTCCTGCCCCGGCTCGAGGTGGGCGGCGGGCACGCGCAGCACGCCCGCCCGGCGGTCGGCCTTGAGGTCCACCCGGGCGCGCACCTGCTCGTCGGCCAGGAACGGCAGCACGTAGTAGCCGTGCACCCGCTTCGCGGCGGGCACGTAGATCTCGATGCGGTAGTCGAGGCCGAACAGGCGCAGGGCGCGCGAGCGTTCGAACACCAGCGGGTCGAACGGCGACAGCAGCGTGCGCGCCGCGACCCGGCGCGGCACCGCGGCGTCCCGGTGCAGCCACGCCGGCCCGCTCCAGCCCTCGACGTCGACGGGCAGCAGGACGCCGTCGTCCGCCAGCGCCCGGACGGCGGTGCGGGCCTCCGCCGGCCGCAGCCGGAAGTAGTCGCGCAGGTCGCGCTCGGTGGCGACGCCGAGGGCCGACGCCGAGAGCTCGACGAGCGCGCGCTGCGCGTCCTCGCGCGACGGCGTCGGCGCGGCGAGCACCTCCGCCGGCAGCACCCGCTCGGTGACGTCGTAGAGGCGCTCGAAGCCGGCGGTGCGGCGCGCGGTGGTGACGCGGCCGCACCAGAACAGGTACTCCAGCGCCCGCTTGACGTCGTCCCACCCCCACCACGACCCGCCGGCGCGCGGGGCGTCGCGCAGGGCGCCGGCACCGACCGGACCCTGCTCGACGACCTGGGCGTAGACGCGCTCGACGAGGTCGGGCCGGTCGCGGAACACCCGCAGCGGCCCGCCCCAGCCCTCCTCGAGCGCGGCGGCGCGCGCCATCCGCCAGCGCAGCAGCGGGTGCAGGGCGACCGGCAGGTACGACGCCTCGTGCCCCCAGTACTCGAAGACCTCCCGGCGGCGCAGCGCGTCGTCGAGCAGCGCCGGCGACCACGGGCCGAGCCGGCTGTACGGCGGCACCAGGTGGGCGCGGGCGAAGACGTTGACGCTGTCGATCTGCAGGAGCCGCGTGCGGCCCAGCACGCGCCGCAGGTGCCGGGCGGTCACGGCCCCCGACGGCGGCCGGTCGGCGAAGCCCTGCGCCGCCAGCGCGACCCGGCGGGCGGCGGCGGCGGACAGGCGCTCGGGCGGCGGCACCCGGGCATCCTGCCGGACCCTCAGCGGCGGACGGCGGTCACCACGACGTTCTCGGCGTACGAGCGGGAGGCGCGGTCGAAGGCGCCGCCGCAGGTGATGAGGCGCAGCACGTCGCCCGGCTCGGCGCCGAACACCTCGAGCGTCGGGAACCCGGCCTTGGGCACCGCGCGGACCTCCGTCACGGAGTAGGACGCCGTGCCGCCGTCCTCCAGCCCGAGCGCGACGAGGTCACCGGGCCGCAGGTCGGAGAGGCGGGCGAACACGCCCGGCCCGGTGCGGGAGTCGACGTGGCCCACCACGACGACGGGCCCCGGCTCGCCGGGGCGGGCGCCGCCGGACCACCAGCCGGGCACGTCAGCGTCCGGCGGCACCTCGAGGGTGCGGTCGGCGGCCAGGCCGACCTCGACGAGCGCCGCCGACACGGCCAGCCGCGGGACAGCGACCGTGCGCGGAGCCGGCGGCGGCGCCGGGAGCACCTGCCGGGGGGAGGCAGGTGCTCCCGGCGCGGTGACCGTCCTGGCCGGCGGGGGGTCGCCGGCGCCCCGGGGGGAGGCGGACGCCGGCGGAGCCGGCCAGGACAGCACCGTCGCCCCCGCCGCCGCGAGCACGGCGGCGAGGGCCGCCCCGACGAGCGGGGCCGGGAGGGGGCTCAGCGGCGCGCCCGCGCGAGGACCGGCCGGCGCGCCGCGGACAGGACCGCGCCGGCGGCGAGCACGACGAGGCCGGTGGCGAGGGCGACCGGCGCCGGCAGCAGCGGCGCGCGGTCGGCGCCACCGAGGCCGGCGGCCACCCCGCCGACCGGCACGGCGCGCAGCTGCCCGCGCACGGCACCCGGCATGCTGCTCGCGCCGTGCACGTCGACGTAGAAGTCGCCCGGCCGCGCCTCGAGGTCGGCGACGCGGAAGCCGGCGCCCGTGTCGGCGCCGTCCGCGGTGACCCCGGTGGTGAACGGGCCCTTCACGCAGCCGCGGCTGCGTGCCTGCGGCGCCCCGACCGGCTGCGGGTCGACGAGGACGATGCGTGGCGGGCCGCTCTGCCCGCGCGGTCCCTCGTGGACGTGCGTGGCCGTGCGGGCCGGCGAGGCGTACGGGCCGCTCACGCCGCGCAGCTGGACGTCGTAGCAGAGCACGTCCAGGTCGCTGTTGAGCTGCAGCGAGAAGGTGCCGCTGGCCCCGGCCTGCCCGGTGGCGCCGTCGGGCCCGACGACCTCCCCGGGCACCGCGGCGACGGTGAAGGCGCTCGTGAAGGTGTCCGGCCTGGGCACCGGCGTGTCCGCGACGGCGGGCAGCGCCAGCAGGCCGGTGCCCGCGGCGACGACGGCGGCGGCCACCAGGGGCAGGCGGTGCGTGCGGGAGCGGGGCACGGAGGTCCTCCGGAGGAGCCGGTCCGTCCCGGTACGGGACGGTTCTGACCGGCGTACGTCCGTCGGCCGCGCAGGCGTTCACTCCCGCGCAGAAGCGTCACACGATCGTCACACTCACTCGGCGCGCGACGTGGAGGTGTCGGGACCGCCCTCCCCCACCCACACGCTCTTGACGTTGCAGAACTCCCGGATGCCGTGCGCCGAGAGCTCGCGGCCGTAGCCGCTGTCCTTGACCCCGCCGAACGGCAGGTCGGGGAAGCTGGCGACCATCCCGTTGACGGCGACCATGCCGGCCTGCACCTCGTCGGTGAAGCGGTCCGCCTCGTCGCGGTCGCCGGTCCAGACGTTGGCGCCGAGCCCGAAGTCGGTGTCGTTCGCCAGGGCGATCGCGGCGTCGAGGTCGGGGACGACGTGCAGCTGCGCGACCGGGCCGAAGACCTCCTCGCGGAACATCCGCATCTCCGGCGTGACGCCCGTGAGGAGCGTCGGCGGGTAGTACCAGCCCGGCCGGTCGGGCCGCTGCCCGCCCACGACCACGCGCGCCCCCTTGCCGACGGCGTCCTGCACCAGCTCCTCGACGTCGTCCCGGCCCTGCTCGGTGGCCAGCGGGCCGACGTCGGTGTCGTCCTCGGCGGGGTCCCCGACGACGAGGGCCGACAGCGCCTCGGCGAACAGCCGCTCGAACTCGTCGGCGACGTCGGCGTGGACGATGAAGCGCTTGGCGGCGATGCAGCTCTGACCGTTGTTCTGGCAGCGCGCGGTCGCCGCCACCGTGGCGGCCTTGGCCAGGTCGGCGCTCGGCAGCACGACGAAGGGGTCGCTGCCGCCGAGCTCGAGCACGCTCTTCTTGAGCGCGTCGCCGGCGACGCTCGCCACCGCGCGGCCGGCGGGCGTCGAGCCGGTGAGGGTCACGGCGGCCACCCGCGGGTCGCGGATGATCCCCTCCACCTCGCCGCTGCCCACCAGCAGCGTCGTGAAGACGCCCTCGGGGAAGCCGGCCTCGCGGAACAGCTCCTCGAGGTACAGCGCCGTCTGCGGGACGTTGCTCGCGTGCTTGAGCAGCCCGACGTTGCCGGCCATGAGGGCGGGCGCCGCGAAGCGCATCGCCTGCCACAGCGGGAAGTTCCACGGCATGACGGCGAGCACCGGCCCGAGCGGCTGGTACCGCGCGTGCGCCCGCACCGCGCCGACGGCGTCGGGGTCGACGGGCTCGTCGGACAGGAAGCGCTCGGCGTGCTCGGCGTAGAAGCGGCAGCCCTTGGCGCACTTGCCGATCTCCGCCTTCGCCGCGGCGACCGTCTTGCCCATCTCCGTCGTCATGAGCCGGGCCAGGCCCTCGGTGTCGGCGTCGAGCTTGTCGGCGGCGGCGCGCATCCAGGCGGCCCGCTCGGCGAAGGACGTGCGGCGGTAGCGCGCGAAGGCGTCGGCGGCCCGCTGCAGCCGCTGCTCGAGCTCGTCGGGCGTCAGCGCGTCGAAGGTCTTGAGCGTCTCGCCGGTGGTGGGGTCCACGGTCGCGATGGGCACGGCGTCCTCCTCGGGTCGGCTGCCCGCACCCTGCCCGACGCGCCCGCGCCTACGCTCGGCGGGTGGCCGACGTCAGCGTGCGACCCGCCCGCGCCGACGACGCGGCGGAGGTCGCCCGCGTCCAGCTGAGCACCTGGCGCACCGCCTACGCCGACCTGCTGCCGGAGGACGCCCTCGCCCTGGACGAGGCCGAGGTGGCCGCCGCTTGGCGCGACGCCGTCGCGCAGCCGCCCTCGCCGCGGCACCGGCTGCTCGTGGCGCTCGAGCGGGACGCGGTGGTCGGCTTCGCCGCCACCGCGCCGGCCGACCCCGACGACGGCGACCCGGCCACGGCGGCCGAGGTCACCGCGCTGCTGGTGGAGCCCCGCTGGGGCCGTCGCGGGCACGGGTCGCGGCTGCTCGCCGCGCTCGTCGACGGCTGGCGCGAGGCCGGCACCGAGCGGGCCGTGGCCTGGGCGTGGGAGCGCGACGCGAGCACCCGCGGGCTGCTCACGTCGGCGGGCTGGGAGCCCGACGGCGCCGCCCGCGGCCTGGACACCGGCGTCCGGGTGCAGCGGCAGGTGCGGCTGCACGTCGGCCTCCAGACGCCGCCTCCCGACGTCGGTCGCTGAGGCGCCCGGCTAGCGCTGCCGCTCGACCCACGTCGGGCCGACGTGCTCGGCGAGCCAGTCGTTGAGCGGCGTCACCTGCCGCCACGCCGTCGCGACGACGTCGGCGGCCTCGGCCGTGTGCAGCCACGGGCCCGGCGGCAGGTGCTGCGCGGCCCAGAGCGTCTTGAGCGTCAGCAGGTCGGCGCGGGGCGAGTCCTTCGGCAGCTCCGGCGGGATGCGCTTGAGCCGCTCGCCCTCGACGGTGAAGCCCTGCTCGCGCAGCTTGTCCAGGACCGCCACGAGGGCCTGCCCCGGGCGGTCCTCGGCCGCCGCCGCGCGCAGCCGGCGAGCCTGGTCGGTGGCCAGCCCGTGGGCGCCGCCCGCGACGAGGAGCCCGTCGGCCGACAGCTGCACGTACAGGCCGCCCTGCACGTCGTCGCCGATCGCGGCGGCGGCGTGCGTCTTGTACGGCGTCTTGTCCTTGCTGAAGCGCACGTCCCGGTAGGGCCGGAAGAGCTTGGCCTCGCCGAACTCCGGCCCGAGGGCGTCGAGCAGCGCCTGCACCGGCGCCCGGACGCAGCTCTCGTACACCGGCCTGTGGTCGGTCCAGTACGCCTTGCTGTTGTCGGCGAGAAGACCCTCGTAGAAGTCGAGCGCCGCCTCGGGGAAGCCGTCGAACGCCACGCCCCCAGGGTGGCAGGCCCTGGCGCCGGGCGCCGTCCGGGCGCACACTGCCCGCGTGGACGACCGGAGCCGGTACGCAGTGCCCGTGGCGGACCTCGACGCCGTGCGCGTCGCGGAGCTCGACCGCACGACGACGCAGCCGGCGTCACCGCACGCCGAGCCGCTGCCCGGCGCACTCCCGCACCCCTTCGGCGACGGCGCCACCGGCGACGCCGACGGCGACTGAGGCCGGGACGACCGGCCGTCGCCGTCCGGCTGCGGTGTCCTGCCGTCCGGCCGTGTGGCACATGTCCCAGAGCGGGAACGACCTGCGCGGGTGACACTGGACGATCCCGTCCGTCCCGAGCGCCGGAGGTGCCGTGCTCGAGCAGCTCGTGCTGCGGCCGCTCGCGGACGCCTTCCTGCAGGTCGGCGTGGCCGTCGCGGTGCTCGTCGCCGCGGTCGCGTGGGCGCAGGTGCGGTACGGCACGCGCGCGCTGGACGTCCTCGTCCGGCACCGACGGGCTGCTCCCGCGCTGGGCGCGCTGCTCGGCGTCCTGCCCGGCTGCGGCGGCGCGGTGCTCGCGGCGGGCCTGTACCTCAAGCGCCGGGCGTCGTACGGCACGGCGGTCGCGGCGCTCACGGCCACGATGGGCGACGCGTCGTTCGTCCTGCTCGCCGTCGACCTGCGCGTCGGCCTGCTCGTGCACGGGGTGCTGCTGCTGACCGGCGTCGTCACCGGCTACGCCGTCGACGCCCTCGCGCTCGACCCGCGCCGCGACCGCGCGCTCGTCGGCGCGGCCGCGCGCCCGGCCGGTGGCGCCTTCTCGACCCCGCGCGACGGCAGCGTCTGCACGCACGCGCCCGACGGCACGGCGGTGGTCGGCATCCCGCCCGCCGCCGCGCTGCTCTGGCTCACGGTCGCGGCCGGCTCCGTGCTCGCCGTGCCGGCCGCCCTCGGCCTGCTCGACCCGCTCGCGCTGCCGGCCGCGACCGGCGGCGTCGACCTGTGGCTCGTGGTGGGCGTCGCCGGCTTCCTCGCCTGCACCGCCGTCTTCGTCCGCGCCGGCTGCCGGCTGCGCGACGACGGCGACCAGCCGCCGCGCACCCTCGCCGAGGGCCTCGCGCACGGCGCCGTGGAGACGGCCTTCGTCGTGTTCTGGGTCTCGGTGGCCTTCGTCGCCATGGCGGTGCTCGGCGCCGTGACGCCGCTCGACGGCGACGTCCTGCCCCTCGTCGGGCTCGTCGGCGTCGTCGTCGGCGTGCTCGTCGCGCTGGTGCCCGGCTGCGGCACGCAGATCGCCTTCACCGGCCTGTACGCCACCGGTGTGCTGCCGCTGCCCGCGCTGCTCGCGAACGCCGTCGCGCAGGACGGCGACGCGCTGCTGCCGATGCTGGCGCAGGACCGGCGGGCGGCGGTGGTCACGACGGCGCTGACGTCCGTGCCGGCGCTCGCCGTCGGCGTGCTGGCGCTCCTCGTCCTCTAGAGCCCCTCGAGCGCCTCGACGAGCGCCCGTCCGGCGGGCGAGGCCGGCGCCAGGTGCTCGAAGTGGCCGCCCGGCAGCACCACCAGCCGCGCGTCGTCGCCCGCGGCCGTGGCCGCCTCGACGTAGAGCTCGCTCTGCCGCAGCGGGACGATGTCGTCGTCCTCGCCGTGCAGGCACGCCGTCCGGACGCCGGTCGGGAGCCGCGCCACCGGGTCGGCGACGGCGTACCGGTCGGGCACCTCGTCCGGACCGCCGCCGAGCAGCGCCTGCACCGCTCCCCCGCCGAGCTGCTGCTGCGCGCCGGCGACCAGGGCCGCCACGGGCGCCTGCCCGACGGCGAGCGCGGGTCGCGGGCCGCGGGGCGCGGCCCCGGCGGCGCCCGCCGGCAGCGTGTGGCGGGACGCGAGCCAGAGCGCGAGGTGGCCCCCGGCGGAGTGCCCCACCACCGCGACCCTCGCCGGGTCGACGCGGTCGGCGTGCGTGCCGGTGGCCAGCAGGTCGTAGGCGGCGGCCGCGTCGGTGAGCGTCGTCGGCCAGGGCGCGTCGGAGGACCGGTAGTCGACGTTGAGGACGAGGTAGCCGCGGCCGGACAGGTCGGCCGCGACCTCCTCCTCGAGCCCGCGGTCGAAGCCGGGCCGCCAGAACCCGCCGTGCACGAGCACGACGGTGGGCAGCCTGCCCGCGCGCGGCGGCGCCCACCACTGGGCGTCCTGCTGCCGGGCGTCGCCGTAGCGGTCGACGGTCTGCACCACGCCCTCCGGCGGCTCGACGCCGTTGCGCAGGCCGAGCCAGGCCCCGG
>DATMKB010000293.1:0-2669 GCA_035553635.1 Mycobacteriales bacterium | reverse complement strand
CGTGCCGAACAGGTCGGCGCCGGTCTGGAACGGGTCGCTCGCGAGGATCCACGTCAGCTGCCCGTCGAGCAGCAGCAGCGAGAAGTAGTGCGCGACGTGGTAGCCGAGCGCGATGGGCACGATCGACGCGGCGAACTGCGTCGGGCCGTCGGTGCCGCCCCAGCCCTGGCGGCTCGCGACCGCGGTGGCGCCGGCGTAGAGGCCCGCCACCGCGAGCACCGTGACGAGCAGCCCCAGCGTGGCCGGCAGCACCGCGGTGTCGCCCGCCACCCCCGGGCCGGTCTGCCACCACTGGGTGCGCGTGACGCCGTCGAAGGCCGTGATGCCGAGCAGCCCCACCACCACCGCCGCGAGCCCCCGCTCGGCGCGCAGCCCGTCGACGCCGTCGAGGGGATTGCGCACGACGAGGACGCCGTCCTCGCGGCGGCCGAACGGCGACAGCCGCGCCCACAGCGTGGAGACGACCTCGAAGGCGTCGCCGCGGGCGAACCAGCCGGCGCCGAACCAGAGCGCGGCCACGAGCTGCGCGACGCCGTAGAGCACGAGGAAGGCGCCGACCGTCGCGGGCCGGGCGCGGTCGGGGTAGGCGAGCTCGAGCCAGCCGAAGATCAGCAGGGCGACGACGGCCGGCCAGTACCCGAGCGCCGGGAGCCGGTCGGCGGCCGGCGCCGGCCCGGTGAGCGTCGACAGGCCGGCGTGCAGCGTCCGCAGCGGGTTGAGCCGCGCCCAGACCGGGCCGAGCAGCAGGCTGAGCGGGACGAGCCCCACCCAGAAGGTGATGTAGAAGGCGTAGGGGGCGACGTTGCTCGTCGTCTCCGGCGGCCCGGTCAGGCCGACCACCACGACGACGAGCGTGAGCGCCAGGACCAGCAGGCGCAGCACCCAGACGAGCACCGGGTTGTCGACGACGGCCTGCAGCCAGCCGGGCAGCGGCCGGCCGGCCCGCTCGCCGCGCAGCCGGCTCTGCGGCCACAGCAGCCCGAGCGCGGCGAAGGAGACGAGCACCGCGGCGGCGCCGCCCACGAGCGCGAGCTCGAGGGGCACCGGCAGGTCGGCGCGGACGCCGACGCCGTGCGCGAGGACGAGCGCCGGCTCCGGCGCCGGCAGGCCGGCGGCGCTCACTGCACCTGGAGGCGGGTCAGGACCTGCCGGGAGTCGTGCAGCTCGACCTCGAACAGGCCCGGCGTGTCGGCGACGAACTCGAGCTGGGCGGCCTGCCCGGGCACGAGGTCGAGGTACTCGTCGTAGCCGTGCACGTGCACCTCGTCGGTGACGTCGCTCGTCACGGTCAGGCGGACCCGGGTGCCCACGGGCACCTGCGTGCGCGGCTGGACGCCGGTCACCTCGCCGCCGGCCACGGTGATGGCGATGACCTGCGCGTCGTCGGGCGTGGGGGTGGTGGCGGGCTGCGGCGTGGCCGGGTCCTCCGGCGGCGCGGTGGTGGCGCTGACCGTCGGCGACGGGGCTGCCACGGGCTCGTCGGTGCCGCAGCCGGACAGCAGCAGCGCGCCGGCCAGGGCGGCGGCGACCGGGGCCGTGGCGCGGGCGAGGCCGCAGGGGTGCAGGGGCCGGTGCAGGCGGAGCATGCGGGCATCTTCCCACGCGGTCAGGACGCCCCGGTCGGTCCGGTTCTGTCCACATCACACGTCCGGCCCTCGCGCGGGGGCCGCGGCGTGCCTAGCCTTCCCGGCATGAGTCCCCGCGTCACGCGCAGCACCCTCGTCCCGGCCCCGCCGGACGAGGTCTTCGGGCTCGTCAGCGACCTGCCCGGCATGGGCCGCTTCAGCCCGGAGGCGGTCGGCGGGAGCTGGGCCGGGGGGCGCACGGAGCCGGCCGTCGGCGCCGTGTTCCGCGGCCGCAACGCCCAGGGCTGGCGGCGCTGGGCCACCCGCAGCACGGTCACGGTCTGCGAGCCCGGCCGCGCGTTCGCCTTCGAGGTGTCGTCCCTGGGCCTGCCGGTGGCCGAGTGGCGCTACGAGCTCGCCCCGGAGGGCGACGGCACCCGGCTCACCGAGTCGTGGGTCGACCGCCGCGGGCGCCTGCTCACCGTGGCCGGCGGCCTGCTCACCGGCGTGCAGGACCGCGAGGAGTACGCGGCCCTGTCCATCGAGACGACGCTCGAGCGGGTCCGCGCCGCCGCCGCGTCCGCGCGGGCCTGACGGCCCGCCCACGTCGAGCGCGCCGAGAGCCGGGGGGAGGACCGTGACCACGCCGTCCGGCGCGCCCGTGCGCGTGGTCACCGGCACGCCCCGGAGCGCCACGCTGCTCACGGCCGCGCTCGTGGGCGTGGCCTCCGCCGCCACGGCACTGCTCGTCCTCACCTCCACGGGGGGCGCCGGCGGGCCGTCGCCCGCTCCGGCCGGCCCCACCGCCTCCGCCGCGGCGCCCGACGTCGTCGTCGTGCCCGAGCGCCCGGCCGAGGCGGCCGCCGCCCCGTCGGTGCTGCCCTTCCGCGACACCACCGCCGCTCCTGCGGGCACCGCCGGGGCCGACGGCGCCGCGGCCGGCCGGGCCGGGAGCCGCCCCGACGTCGCCCTGCTCCCCGGTCCGGCCGACGCCGCCGACCCCGCGGGCCCCCCCGCTCCGGCGACCGATGGCGGCGCACCCGGCACGCCGGACGGCGCCCCCGGTCCCGGCAGCCCGGCCGGGCCGGGTGCGCCGCCATCGGT
>DATMKB010000292.1:0-3002 GCA_035553635.1 Mycobacteriales bacterium | reverse complement strand
ACCAGCAACGACGAGATCCTCGCCGCGCGCGACGTGCGCCCGGTGTGGGACGCGAACGACGTCTGAGAGAGGACCCGAGGGATGCGCACCACGCACACGCTGTCCGTCCTCGTCGAGGACAAGCCGGGCGTCCTCGCCCGCGTCGCGTCGCTGTTCAGCCGCCGCGGCTTCAACATCGAGTCGCTCGCGGTGGGCCCGACCGAGCACCCGGCCGTCTCCCGCATGACGATCGTCGTCGCGGTGGAGGGCCTGCCGCTCGAGCAGGTCACCAAGCAGCTCAACAAGCTCGTGAACGTGCTCAAGATCGTCGAGCTCGACCCGGCCGCGAGCGTGCAGCGCGAGCTGCTCCTCATCAAGGTCAAGGCCGACCTCGCGACCCGCAGCCACGTGCTCGAGACCGTCAACCTGTTCCGCGCCAAGGTCGTCGACGTCGCCCAGGACGCCGTCACGGTCGAGGCGACGGGCACCAAGGACAAGCTCGAGGCGCTCGTCCGCGTCCTCGAGCCGTTCGGCATCCGCGAGCTGGTCCAGAGCGGCATGGTCGCCGTCGGCCGCGGTCCCCGTTCCATGACCGGCTCCGAGCCGCGCCTGCGCTCCGCCAGCTGACACCGCCAGCACCGCCCCACTCCAGAGAGGAACCACCCGTGGCCGAGGTCTTCTACGACGACGACGCCGACCTGTCGATCATCCAGAGCCGCAAGGTCGCCGTCCTCGGCTACGGCAGCCAGGGGCACGCGCACGCGCTGTCGCTGCGCGACTCCGGCGTCGACGTGCGCATCGGCCTGCCCGAGGGCTCGAAGAGCCGGGCCAAGGCCGAGCAGGAGGGCCTGCGCGTCCTCACGCCGTCCGAGGCCGCCGCCGAGGCCGACGTCATCATGGTCCTGGCGCCCGACACCGTGCAGCGGAAGCTCTACGAGGCCGACGTCGCGCCGAACCTCAAGGACGGCGACGCCCTCTTCTTCGGCCACGGTCTCAACATCCGCTTCGGCCTCATCACCCCGCCCGCCGGCGTCGACGTCGCGATGGTGGCGCCGAAGGGCCCGGGCCACCTCGTGCGCCGCCAGTTCGTCGACGGCCGCGGCGTGCCGTGCCTGGTGGCCGTCGAGCAGGACGCGACGGGGGGCGCGCTCGCGCTGGCGCTCTCGTGGGCCAAGGGCATCGGCGGCACGCGTGCCGGCGTCATCAGGACCACGTTCACCGAGGAGACCGAGACCGACCTGTTCGGCGAGCAGGCGGTGCTCTGCGGCGGCGCCAGCGCGCTCGTGGCCACCGGCTTCGAGGTGCTCGTCGAGGCCGGCTACCAGCCTGAGGTCGCGTACTTCGAGTGCCTGCACGAGCTCAAGCTCATCGTCGACCTCATGTACGAGGGCGGCCTGGCGAAGATGCGCTGGTCGGTGAGCGACACCGCGGAGTTCGGCGACTACGTCACGGGCCCGCGCATCATCACGGCCGAGACGAAGAAGGAGATGGAGCGCGTCCTCGCCGACATCAGGAGCGGCGCCTTCACCGACCGCCTCATCACCGACGACGACAACGGCGGCAAGGAGCTCGCGACCTTCCGCGAGGAGGCCGCGAACCACCCGATCGAGGTGGTCGGAGCCAAGCTGCGCCCGATGATGGCGTGGATCGACGACAGCGGGGAGTGACCACCTCGCTGTGAGACAGACCACGACGGCCCGCTCCCCCCGGAGCGGGCCGTCGCGCGTCGGTAGCCTCGGGCGCAGACCCGCAACGAGAGGCCAGCCGTGACCCGTCCCGTCGTGCTCATCGCCGAGGAGCTCGCGCCGTCCGTGCTCGCCGTCCTGGGGGACGGGTTCGAGATCCGGCACGTCGACGGCGCCGACCGCGCCGCGCTGCTGCCCGCCCTCGCCGAGGCCGACGCCGTCCTCATCCGCAGCGCCACGCAGGTCGACGACGAGGCGCTCGCCGCGGCGCCCCGCCTCAAGGTCGTGGCGCGCGCCGGCATCGGGCTCGACAACGTCGACGTGAAGGCCGCCACCGCCCGCGGCGTGATGGTCGTCAACGCGCCGCAGAGCAACATCGTCAGCGCCGCCGAGCAGGCCGTGGCGCTGCTGCTGGCGTGCGCCCGCAACACCGCGCCCGCCAGTGCCGCCCTCAAGGCCGGCAAGTGGCAGCGGTCGAAGTGGACGGGCGTGGAGGTGGCCGACAAGACGGTCGGCGTCGTCGGCCTCGGCCGCATCGGCGTGCTGTTCGCCCAGCGCATGTCCGCCTTCGGCACCACGCTCATCGCCTACGACCCGTACGTCTCACCGGCCCGCGCGGCGCAGATCGGGGTGCGGCTGGTGTCCCTCGAGGACCTGCTGCGCGAGAGCGACTTCATCTCCGTGCACCTGCCCAAGACCCCGGAGACGGTCGGCCTCATCGGCGAGAAGGAGCTCCGGCTCGTCAAGCCGACCGTGCGCCTGGTGAACGCCGCGCGGGGCGGCATCGTCGACGAGCAGGCGCTCGCCGACGCCATCGCCGAGGGCCGCGTGGCCGGCGCCGGCATCGACGTCTTCGCCGTCGAGCCGTGCACCGACTCGCCGCTGTTCGCCTTCGACTCCGTCACCGTCGCGCCGCACCTGGGCGCCTCCACGGTCGAGGCGCAGGACAAGGCCGGCGTCGCCGTCGCGAAGTCGGTCAAGCTCGCCCTCGAGGGCGACTTCGTCCCCGACGCCGTCAACGTGCAGGGCGGCGCCGTCGCGCAGGAGCTGCGGCCGGGCCTGCCGCTCGTGGAGAAGCTCGGACGGGTGTTCACCGCGCTGGCCGGGGGCGTGGCCTCCTCGCTCGAGGTGCAGGTGCGCGGCGAGATCGCCGGTCTCGACGTCTCGGTGCTCCAGCTCGCCGCGCTCAAGGGCGTGTTCGCCGACGTCGTCGAGGAGCAGGTCACCTTCGTCAACGCGCCGACGCTCGCCACCGAGCGCGGCCTCGAGGTGCAGCTCACCACCGACCCGGAGAGCCCCGAGTACCGCAACGTCATCACCCTGCGCGGCGTGCTGCCC
>DATMKB010000291.1:0-2013 GCA_035553635.1 Mycobacteriales bacterium | reverse complement strand
CGTCGACGTGACCGCGACGACGCGGGCGCCCATCGCCTTGGCGAGCTGGGTGCTGGCGGTGCCGATGCCGCCGGCGGCGCCGTGCACGAGCACGGTCTCGCCCTCGCGCAGCTGCCCGCGGCGGGCCAGGCCGAAGTGCATCGTCAGGTAGTTCATGGGCAGGGCCGCGGCCTTGTCGAAGGCCAGGCCGTCGGGGATCGGGAAGGCCATCACGGGGTTCACCACCACCGTCTCGGCGAAGCCGCCGAGACCGGGGAAGCCGCAGACGCGCTGCCCGGGCGTGAAGCCGCTGCCCCCCGGTGCCGTGCGCACGACGCCGGACACCTCGGCGCCCGGCACGAACGGCAGGGGCGGCTTGACCTGGTAGAGCCCGCGGCTCTGCAGCACCTCGGGGAAGGTCACCCCGGCGTGGTCGACGTCGACGACGAGGTCGCCGGGGCCGGGCTCGGGCTCGGGGAGGTCGACCACCTCCACGGCCGAGGGTCCGTCGAGGGTCGTGATCTGCACGGCGCGCACGCGTGCACGGTACGGAGGCCGGTGATGTGGTAGTCCGGAGGGGTGCCCGCCCCGCGCCGCCGCTGGTTCGAGCGGTTCCTGTTCTCCTTCATGGGACCGCCGCAGCTCGGTGACCTGCACGCCCCGCCGAGCGTCGAGGTCGACCCCGCAGCGCAGCGCTGCGACCGGTGCGGCCGCACGTGGGACGAGCACAGCACCGTCCGCACCGCGTCGCGCACCTACCTGGTGTGCCCGGGTCAGGACGGCGGGTAGGGGCTGCCCTTCAGCAGCCGCGCCAGGTGCGCGGCGTTCGCGGCGAGCGTCTTCGTGGCCGCGCCGGTGGTCTCGGGCTGCGGGCCGGCGTCCTTGTAGTCGGTCTTCTGCATCGCCTCGCCGACCCAGTACGTCGAGCCGCCGGCGGGCACGGTGAACCCGACGTCGTTGAGCCCCTGGAAGACGTCGGCGACGACGGCGTGCGCGCCGTCCTCGTTGCCCACCACGGCGCAGGTGCCGACCTTGCCGAAGGTCAGGTAGCGGCCCTCGTCGTCGGTGTACGACAGCTCGGCGTCGAGCCGCTCGAGCACCATCTTGCAGACCGCCGACGGCTGCCCCAGCCAGATCGGCGTCGCGAGGACGAGGATCTCGCTGGCGAGGAGCTTCTCGCGGATCGCCGGCCAGGCGTCGCCGCCGCCCATGTCGACCTCGACGCCGAACTTGACGTCGTGGTCGACGACGCGGACCAGCTCTCCCTCGACGTCGTGGTCGGCCAGGGCCGCGAGGACCTCCCGCCCGAGCAGCTCGGAGCTGGACTCGGCGGGCGACGGGGACAGGGTGCAGCACAGGACCAGGGCGCGCAGTGTCGTCATGGTCCTGCCCGTTCCCGGCTCCGCCGCTGGTAGACCTGCGCCGTGGGACTGGCCGTGCAGCTGTCGGGGGCGCTCATGGTGCTCGGGGCCTTCGCGCTGCTGCAGCTCGGCCGCACCACGGCGCGCTCGCGGTCCTACCTCCTGCTCAACGCGACCGGCTCGGCGGTGCTCGCGGGCAACGCGGCGGTCGGGGGCCAGTGGGGGTTCGTGCTGCTCAACGCCACCTGGCTGCTGGTCTCGCTGTGGTCGGTGCTCCGGCCGCGCCCGGCGATGAGCTGAGGTCCCCCGCCGCGTCAGCCCTGCGTGGAGCGCGTGCGGACGACGTGGGCCGAGCTCGCCCGCGGCACGCCGCCCGCCCCGCCGCCGTCGGGCCGGCTCGTCGTGGAGGTGACCGGACCGGGCGCCCCCGACCTGCGGGCGCTCGACGCGCTCGCCCGGCTCGTGCTGGCCGCCCGCCGCGGCGGGGCGGACGTGCGCGTGCACGACCCCGGCGGAGGGCTGGCCCCGCTGCTGGCCCTCACCGGCCTCGACGACGCCGTGCGGCTCAGCTGAGCCGCAGGGGCAGCCCCATCCGCTCGAAGACGCGGCCGCCGAAGGCCTCGAGGAAGTGGTGGAGGTGCTGCACGCGGCCGTCCGCCACCTCGACCACCTG
>DATMKB010000290.1:0-2995 GCA_035553635.1 Mycobacteriales bacterium | reverse complement strand
ACGTGCGCCATGGCGCCGCCGGTGCGGCGGACGACGTCGAGCGCGTAGGGCCCGTCGGCGGGGTTGCCGATGGCGAGCGACTTGGCGATGGTCGACGGCTTCACCGGCTGAACGACGTCCCAGCCGTTCTCGAACGCGGTGGCGATCGGGGAGCAGCCGGTGGCCTGCGCGCCGAACACCTTGTACGGCGTCGCGTCGACCAGGCCGAGCTTGCCGAGCTCGCCGAAGGCCTTGTCGACCTTCGTGAGCAGCGAGCCCGACGCCATCGGCGCCACGACCTGCTCCGGCAGGCGCCAGCCGAGCTGCTCGGCGACCTCGTAGCCGAGCGTCTTGCTGCCCTCGGCGTAGTACGGCCGGACGTTGACGTTGACGAACGCCCAGTCCTCGGCCTCGGCGATCTCGCTGCACAGCCGGTTGACGTCGTCGTAGGTGCCGTCGACCGCGACGAGGGTCTGGCCGTAGACGCCGGTCTGCACGACCTTGCCCTGCTCGAGGTCGCTCGGGATGAACACGACCGAGCGCAGGCCGACGTGGGTGGCGTGCGCGGCGACGGAGTTCGCGAGGTTGCCCGTGGAGGCGCAGGAGACCGTCTCGTAGCCGAAGGCGCGGGCGGCCGACAGCGCGACCGACACGACGCGGTCCTTGAAGGAGTGCGTCGGGTTGCCGCTGTCGTCCTTGACGTAGAGCGTGCGCATGCCGAGCGCCTTCGCCAGGTGCGGCGCCTCGCGCAGCCGGGTCATGCCGGCGCCGAGGTCGACGCGGGTGGCGAGGTCCTGGCCGGCGGGCAGCAGGCCGGCGTAGCGCCACATGCTCTGCGGACCCGCGGCGATGCTCTCGCGGGTCACCCGGCGCAGGCGGTCCTCGTCGTAGGCCACCTCGAGCGGGGCGAAGCAGCGGGAGCACACGTGCACCGGCCGCAGGGGGGTCTCGTCGCCGCACTCGCGGCACACGAGGCCGCGCGCGGGGCTGTCCGCGAACGCGGCAGGGACGTCGACCGACAGGGTCATGGGGAGCCTCTCCTCATCTTCCCCGCACGCGGTGTGCGGGACGGAGTTGGCACCTGGCGCGAGGCCCGCCTGTGCAGGCGGTTCCGCGCTGGTTGCCGGGGCGTCGTCGGGCCGTGTCCCTGGTGCCCCTCTGGATGAGCCGTGCTGTGCAGTTGTGCGGTCGAGTGTAGGTGACGCCGCGAGAAGCAGGGATCGCCCGTCCGGGGGCGAACCTCCTCGGCGTGACCCGACGCGCCCTGCTCCTGCCGGTCCTGCTCACCGCCCTCGTGGGCACCGCCTCGCCGGCGCTGGCCCACGGCGGTGACGGCCCGCCGCCGCCGTCCGCACCGGCCCTGCCGGCCGCGGCCACGCCGACGGCGAAGGCCCTCCTCCCCGAGCACCTGCAGCCGGAGGAGCAGGGCAGCTTCCGCCTGGTCGGCCACGACCCGCTGTTCGGCCGCGGCATGAACGCCGCGCTCGCGGTGCACGACGGCTACGCCTACGTCGGCAGCCGCACCGACGCGACGCCGGGCCACGCCCACCCGGGGATCATGGTCGTCGACGTCCGCGACCCCAGCGACCCCGAGGTCGTGCACGAGGTGGAGGGCGAGCAGGCCGTCCTCGGGCAGACCTCGCGCGAGCTGCGCGTCTGGCCGCAGCAGGACCTGCTGCTCGTCATGAACTTCGAGTGCAGCGCGCTCATCCACCGCTGCACGTCCGACGCCGACGTCGCCGGCTCGAGCATCAACGCGATCCGCTTCTACGACATCAGCGAGCCGGCGCGCCCGCGGCTCGTCTCGACCTACACGACGCCGCGCACGCCGCACGAGATGCACCTGTGGCTCGACCCGGAGCGGCCGGGCCGCGCGCTGCTCTACTACTCGACCCCCACGAGCAGCCTCACGCAGCCGAACATGATCGTCACCGACATCAGCCGGGCGCGCGAGGGCGTGTTCACCGAGGTGGGCCGCTTCAACGCCAACCAGGCCTTCTCGGCGGCGGACCGCGCCGAGTTCGACGTCCGGCTGCACTCGATGGCCACCACGGCTGACGGGCGCCGCACGCACGTCGCCTACCTCGGCGGCGGCTACCTGCTGCTCGACACCGCCGACTTCGCCGACGCCGTCGAGGACCCGGAGTTCCGCCTCCTCACGCCGGTCGAGCGGCGGGTCAGCTGGGGCAACCCCGGTGCGCACTCGGCCGTCGAGATCCCCCAGCGCCCCGACCTGGCGCTGGCCACCGACGAGGTCTACGGCACCTTCGGGGGCGTCCTGGCCGAGCACGGCTGCCCGTGGGGCTGGGTGCGCATCCTCGACATCGCCGACGTCATGAACCCCTCGGTGCTGTCGGAGTACAAGCTCGCCGAGAACGAGCGCGCGTACTGCGACACCCCCGAGGGCCAGGACGCCCGGCGGCAGAACTTCACCTCGTTCTCCGCGCACAACCCGACCGTCGTGAGCAGCGACCTCGCGCTCGTCACGTGGCACGGCAAGGGCCTGCAGGCCATCGACCTGCGCGACCCGGCCAACCCCGTCTCGGCCGGCGAGTTCATCCCGGCCGACCCGCTGCCCACCGTCACCACGGAGGACCCGGCGCTCGGCGGCGGGAACGTCGACAACGTCGCCGGCGGCACCCGCGACAAGGTGATCATGTGGAGCTTCCCGGTCGTCGCCGACGGGCTCATCTACGTGGTCGACCTGCGCAACGGGCTCTACGTGCTCGAGTACGACGGGCCGCTCGACGACGCCGTCGACGAGGCGGTGTTCAGCGAGGGCAACTCGAACGTCGGCCACGTGCTGGCGCTCGAGGCCGAGCGCCGCGCCGCGCCGCAGGCCGCCCCCGCCCGCCTGCAGGCCTGACGCGGGGGGCCGGCGCGGGCGTACTGTCCCGCCGTGCCGGCCACCCTGCTGCTCGCGTCGAACCGGGGGCCGGTGGCGTTCGTCGACGAGCAGCCGTCCACCCTCCGCGGCGGCGGGGGCCTGGTCTCGGCGCTGTCCGGCGCCGCCGGC
>DATMKB010000289.1:0-4862 GCA_035553635.1 Mycobacteriales bacterium | reverse complement strand
CCGTACCTCGAGGAGCGTCTCGGGCCCCGTGACGTCGGCGACCGAGCGCAGCGCGCCGTCCTCGCCGTAGGCGCCCGCGGCCTCGCGCCAGCCGGGCGGCGTGACGCCGCGCTGCTTGCCGAGCAGGGCGAGGAAGATCTGCGCCTTCTGCCGGCCGAAGCCGGGCAGCGCCTCGAGCCGGCGGAGCAGCTCGCGGCCGTCCTCCACCCCCTCCCAGACGGCGTCGGCACGGCCGCCGTAGCCCTCGACGAGCGACGCGCACAGCGCCTGCAGCCGCTTGCCCATCGAGCCCGGGAAGCGGTGCACGGCCGGCGGCTGCGCCATGACGGCGGCGAAGGCCTCCTCGGACATCCCGGCGATCTGCGCGGCGTCCAGGCCGCCGAGGCGCTCGGCGAGGACCGCCGGCCCGCGGAAGGCCTTCTCCATGGGGATCTGCTGGTCGAGGGCCATGCCGAGCAGGAGCGCGAGGGGGCTGCGGGTCAGGAGGCGGTCCGCCTCCTCGTCCTGGGCGATGCGGAGACCGGTCACGGCGCCATACTGCACGCCGGTCAGGCGCGGTAGCGCGTGCGGAACGTGCGGCCGCCGTCGGTGCTCTCGACGATGCGGCCGTCGGAGGCGGCGACGACGAGCCGGCCCGGCTCCCCCGCCGGCGCGGTGACCGCCTCCGGCGGCGCGCCGGTGCTGCCGCGCGGCTCCCACGTGGTGCCGCCGTCGAGGGAGGCGTGCACCCGGCCGTCGACGTCGACCCCGTAGAGGGCGCCGTCGTCGGCCCAGTCGAGGACGACGAGCGGCGGCGCAGCGAGCGGCGTCCACGACCGGCCGCCGTCGGCGCTGCGCAGCGGGCCCTGCGGCGTCGTGGCGAGCAGGACCTCCGGGTCGGCCGGGCTGACGGCGAGGTCGCGGGCCGGCAGGCGGCTCCGGCGGTCCCAGGTGCGGCGGTCCTCGCTCACCATCACCGCGCCGCTGGTGGCGTCGTGCCCGTAGACCCGGCCGTGCCGGGCGACCAGGGCGTGGAAGTCGGCCTCGCCGCGCAGGCTCAGCGGCGTCCAGGTGCGGCCGGCGTCGCGCGACTCGACGAGCCCGGCCAGCACCTCGTCGTCGACGGCCGGGTCGGGGTGGCCGGAGCCCAGGAACGTGCGCGGGCCGACCACGGTGAAGCCCATGGTGTCCTGCTGGTCGCCGACGCGGGTGGCGCTGCCGTCGCCGCCCACGGCGAAGACGCCGAAGTGCGTCGCGGCGTAGAGGGTGCCGTCGGCGGGGTCGACGCCGAGCCCGTGGACGTGCGCCATCCCGGGGTCGACGGCCAGGGAGGCCGCAGGGGCGTCGTCGCCCGACGTCGCGACCGCCGCGACGGTGCCCGCGGCGACGACGGCGAGCACCGTGACGACGACGGCGAGCGGTGCACGGCGCGGGCGGATGGCGGCCTCCGGGGTCGCGGGCGGCGGTCGTCCTGTCAACGGCGGCGGGCTGCCCGGCGTTCCTCGCGGCCGCCGCCCTAGGATCGGGGCAGCACCCGCACCCCTCAGGAGGACGTCCGTGTCCGAGCCCACCACGGCGCAGCACCCCGGCAGCGGCCCCACGCAGGCCGGCGCCCACAACGCCGCCGGCCCCGGGCTCGACGCCGCCGTCGCCGGCGCGACGCTCGTCCTCACGGTCTACGGGCTCGTCGTCATCCTCGCCGACCTGCTCTTCCACGCCGAGCTCATCCCGCACAGCGGCTTCCAGCTCGCCGGGATCATGGTGGCCTGCCTCGTCGTGGGCGCGGTGCTCGGCGGCGGCGCGGGCAAGGCGGCCGCCCGCCGCTAGCCGGCCCCCGGCCGCTGCTCCGGACGGGGGAAGGAGAAGGCCCGCGCGCGGCGAACGTTGCGCGCGTGATGCAGACACGCCCCCGCCTGCTCCGGCCCGTCGTCGCCGCCACCAGCCTGGCGCTGCTGGCCGGCACGGCCGCCCTCGCCTCCGCCGCCGGCGGCCCGCCGTCGCCGCCGCCCGTCGAGGGCGCGCCGGCGCGCACGGTGCCGTTCGCCCTCACCGAGGACCGCCCGGTCGGTGACCGGCTCCCCCGCCCGGAGGACCGGTACGCCGTCGCCGGCGGCTGCTACACCGTGCAGGCCGAGGGCGCCGGCTACCTCGCCCGCACCGCCGACGGCGTCGGCACCGCGGCCGACGCCGCCTCCGCGCTGCCGCTGCACTTCCAGCCGCTGCGGCTCGGCGAGTACCTGCTCGCCGCCGACGAGGGGCCCGACACGCGCTACGAGGGCGCCTGGTGGAGCCTGCGCAGCTACCTGGCCGGCCCGGACCTCGGCCTGGCCGACGAGCCGAGCACCGACGCCGAGTGGCGCCTCGAGGCCGCGGGCGACGACCCGGAGGCCAAGGGCCGCGACCCCTTCCCGGCGATGGCGCTGACGCTGCCCGAGCGCGACCTCGTGCTCGCGGTGCAGGACGGCGCCCTGGCCCTGGCCCCCGAGGGCACCGAGCCCGCGCGCCTGGTGCTCCGGCACGTGCGCGACGGCGCGGGCTGCGCCGTGTGGCCCGAGGTGCAGACCGGCGCCGACAGCGACCCGCAGCCGGTCACCGGCCGCGCCGCCGACCGCGCCCGGGGCTTCTTCGAGGCCCACGTGCACGGCATGGCGTTCGAGTTCCTCGGCGGCGAGCTGCGCTGCGGCCGGCCCTGGCACCCCTACGGCGTCGAGCACGCCCTCGGCGACTGCACCGAGGAGGGCAACCCGTTCAACGCCGTCCTCGAGGTGGGCCTGGCCGGCCAGAGCCCGGCCGACCCGGTGACGTCCTACGACCCCGTCGGCTGGCCGACGTTCTCCTACTGGCCGCAGCACGACACGCTCACCCACGAGCAGTTCTACTGGCGCTGGGTCGAGCGGGCCTGGGCCGGCGGCCTGCGCCTGGTCACCAACCTGCTCGTCGACAACGTGGCGCTCTGCCAGGCGTTCCCGGTCAAGAAGAACTCCTGCAACGAGATGGACGGCGTCCGCCTGCAGGCGCAGCGCCTGTTCGAGCTGCAGGACTACGTCGACGCCCAGCGCGGCGGCCCGGGCGAGGGCTGGCTGCGCATCGTCACCACCCCGGCGCAGGCCCGGCAGGTCATCAACGACGGCCGTCTCGCGGTGGTGCTCGGCATCGAGGTGTCCGAGCTGTTCGACTGCCGTGAGGTGCTCGACCAGCCGCAGTGCACCACCGCGGAGATCGACCGCCGCCTGCAGGAGGTGTTCGACATGGGCGTGCGCCAGATGGAGCTGGTGAACAAGTTCGACAACGCCCTGTCCGGCGTCACCGGCGACGGCGGCGCCACCGGCCCGGTGGTCAACACCGGCAACAAGTCGGTCACCGGCCACTACTGGGACATGCGGTCGTGCGAGCCCGAGGGCCACGCGCACGAGCACGGCGTCGAGGGCGACGAGCACGACAAGACGCAGATCGTCCCGACCGACGCCACCCCCGGCGACGGCGAGGGGATCGACGCGCTGGCCGGGCGCGTCCTCGACCAGTTCGGCGGCATCAGCAGCGTCGTCGCGCCGGTCTACGGCCCCGGGCCGCACTGCAACACGCGCGGGCTCACCGACCTCGGGCGGCACCTGGTGACGCGCATGGTCGAGCTCGGCATGGTCTTCGACCCCGACCACATGAGCGCGTCGGCGCAGCGCGAGGCGCTCGACCTGCTCGAGGAGCTGTGGGAGCAGGAGAAGGCCGAGGCCGCCGAGGAGGGCCGCCCGGCCGTCCGACCGTCGGTCATCTCCAGCCACAGCTGGGGCAACGACGTCAGCTACCAGCGCATCTACCAGCAGTCGGGCGTCGTCGCGCCGCGCACCCGCGACGCCGCGGGCTTCGTGCGCTCGTGGGTGCGGCACCGCGACTGGGCCGACCGCCTCGCGCCCGCCGGCTACGACTTCGGCATGGGCTACGGCGCCGACACCAACGGCCTGGGCGGCCAGCCCGGCCCGCGCCGCGCGCCCGCGGTGCCGCTCGACTACGAGGGCGGCTTCGAGGCGCCGATCGGCGGCGTGCGGCTGCAGCAGCAGACGAGCGGGCTGCGCACCTACGACGTCAGCACCGACGGCGTCGCGCACTACGGCCTGTTCGCCGACTGGTACCGCGAGCTGGCGCTGGCCGCCGACGAGGCGGCGGCGACCGACGCCGAGGTGGCCCGGCTGGGCGGCGGCGAGGGGATCCTCGACGACATGCTCGACGGTGCCGAGACGTACCTGCAGCTGTGGGAGCGGGCCGTGTACGGCGGCGGCGACTGCGTCACCGACGGCAGCACGCTGCAGCTCGAGGACCTCCACGCGGCGCTCGGGCTGAACCTCGAGGGCTTCCTGGCGGCGGTGGGCCAGCCGGTCGACCGCGAGGGCTCGGCGTACCGCTACTGCGTCGAGGGCGAGGGCGGCGCGCCGGAGGTGGTCGAGGTGGTGCTCGACGACGACGGCACGGCCGTCGACGTCTCGACCCCCGGGCCCGCGCCGGCGGCGCTGACGGCCCGGCCCGGCACGCCGGACCCGGTCGACGGGCACACCGACCACCGGCACGACGCGACGGGCACCGGCACCGCCACCGCCACCGCCGCCGCCGCCGGGAGCACGGCCGGCGCCGGTGCCCCGGCTCCCGTCCGCGCGCTGCGCACGGCCGGGAGCGCGGGCGACGGGCCCGACCTCACCCTGCCGCTGCTGGCGGCGGGCGTGCTGCTGCTCGCCCAGGTGGGCGCGCTGGCCCTGGTCAACGCCGGACGGCGCGGCTAGCGCGGCGCGCGCCGCATCGGCAGCACCACGGGGCACCCCGCCGGCAGGTCCAGCGGGGTGCCGCCGACGAAGCCGTGCCGGGCGTAGAACGACCAGTTGCGCGGGTTGGAGCTCTCC
>DATMKB010000288.1:0-3080 GCA_035553635.1 Mycobacteriales bacterium | reverse complement strand
CTGGCCCTGTTCGGCGAGAAGTACGGCGACGCCGTCCGCGTGGTCGAGGTGGGCGACTACGCCCGCGAGCTCTGCGGCGGCACCCACGCCGCGCGCTCGGGCCAGCTCGGCATGGTCAAGCTGCTGTCGGAGGGCTCGATCGGCTCCGGCGTGCGGCGCGTCGAGGGGCTCGTCGGCCTGGACGCCTACCGCTACCTGGCCAAGGAGCACGTGCTGCTGGCGCAGCTCGCCGGGGCGCTCAAGGTGCCGGCCGAGGAGGTGCCCGACCGCGTCGCCGCGACCGTGGAGCGGCTCCGCGACGCCGAGAAGGAGCTGGCGCAGCTGCGCGCCGGCCAGGTGCTCGAGCGGGCGGGGGAGTACGCCGCCGGTGTCCGCGACGTCTTCGGCTTCGGCTTCGTCGGCGTCCGCGCGCCGGACGGCACGCCGGGCGACCTGCTGCGGCAGCTCGCCGTCGACGTCCGCGGCCGCCTGCCGCAGGACCGGCCCTCGGCCGTGGTCGTGCTGGCCGGCGGCGAGCGGGTGTCCGTCGTCGCGGCGGTCAACCCGGCCGGGCGCGCCCGCGGGCTGTCGGCCAACGAGCTGCTGCGCGCGGCCGCCGGCCCGGTCGGCGGCAAGGGCGGCGGCAAGGAGGACCTCGCGCAGGGCGGCGGCAGCAACGCGGCCGGCATCGACGAGGCGCTGCGCGAGGCGGAGCACCTCGTGGGGCGGGTGGCGACCAGCTGAGCCGCCCGGGGGTGGTCGTGGCGGTCGACGTCGGCACGGTGCGGGTCGGCGTCGCCGCGAGCGACCCCGACCGCGTGCTCGCCTCGCCGGTCGAGACGGTCCCGGCGCCCGGGCACGCCCGGGTGGCCGAGATCGTCGCCGAGCGGGAGGCGGTGCTCGTCGTCGTCGGGCTGCCGACGTCGCTGTCCGGCGCGGCGCGCAGCGCGTCCGCCGACATGGCCCGCACCTGGGCGGCGGCGCTCGAGCCGCTCGTGGCGCCCGTGGAGGTGCGGCTCGTCGACGAGCGGCTGACCACGGTCGCCGCCGCGGCGGCGCTGCGCGCGTCCGGCCGGTCGGCGAAGAAGGGCCGCGCCGTCGTCGACCAGGCCGCCGCCGTGGCGCTCCTGCAGGGCGTCCTCGACGCCGGGTGACCCGGATCTCGGTAGGGTCGCGGGCGTGACCGACGTCCTCGACCTCGCCGACGGTCGCCCGCCCCGTCCCCGCCGCCGCCCGCCCCGGCGGAGCCCGGTGGCCAAGACGGTGGCCGTGCTGTTCGTGCTGCTGCTGGTCGCCGCCCTGGCGGGAGGCGCCTGGTACGGCGGCAAGAGGGTGCTGTCGGCCTTCGCCGACGCGCCCGACTACCCGGGCCCCGGCAGCGGCGAGGTCGTCGTCCAGATCGAGCCGGGCCAGACGGCCGCTGCGGTGGCGACGACGCTCAAGGAGCAGGACGTCATCGCGAGCCGGTCGGCCTTCCTCGAGGTCGCCAACCCCGACCCCCGCGCCGGCAGCCTGCAGCCCGGCTTCTACCGGCTGCTGCGGCAGATGCGCGCCGCCGACGCCTTCGAGCTCCTGCTCGACCCGGCCTCGCGCGTCCTCGGCCGGGTCACCATCCCGGAGGGCTACACGGTCGAGCAGACCCTCGAGGCCCTCGGCAAGGGCACCGAGATCCCGCTCGAGGAGTACCAGGCGGCGATCCAGGACACCGCGGCCATCGGCCTGCCGGAGTACGCGCGCGGCAACCCCGAGGGCTTCCTGTTCCCGGCCACCTACGACGTCGAGCCGGACATGACGGCCACCGACGTCCTGCGGATGATGACGACGCGCTTCCAGCAGGCCGCCGACAGCCTGGGGCTCGAGGCCCGCGCCGCCGAGCTGGGCATCACGCCGTACCAGGCGGTCATCGTCGGCAGCCTCATCGAGCGGGAGAGCCGCATCGACGAGGAGCTGCCGAAGGTCTCCCGCGTCGTCTACAACCGGCTCGAGGACGGCATCCCGCTCGGCATCGACGCCGCCGTGCTCTACGGGCTCGGGCGCACCTCCGGCGGCCTGACGGCGTCCGACCTGGCCAGGGACACGCCGTACGAGAACCGCCGGCGCGCCGGCCTGCCGCCCACGCCCATCGCCTCGCCGGGCGAGGCGGCGCTCACCGCGGCGCTGCAGCCCGAGGACGGGCCCTGGCTCTACTACGTCCTGGCCGACCGGGACGGGCGCCACCTGTTCACCGACGACTACGACGAGTTCCTGCGCCAGAAGGCCAAGAGCCAGCGCGAGGGCATCTTCTAGTGCGCGCGGCCGTGCTCGGCCGGCCGGTCGGGCACTCGCTGTCGCCGCTGCTCCACCGCGCCGCCTACGCCGCGCTCGGGCTCGACTGGGCCTACGACGCCGTCGACCTCGGCCCGGACGAGCTGTCCGCGTTCCTCGCGTCCTGCGGGCCGGAGTGGGCCGGGCTCTCGCTCACCATGCCGCTCAAGCAGGCGGTGCTGCCGCTGCTGACGTCGGTCTCGCCGCTGGCCGCCGCGGTGGCCGCCGCCAACACGGTCGTCCTGCGCGACGGGCGCCGCGAGGGCCACAACACCGACGTGCACGGCATCGTCGCGGCCCTGCGCGAGGCCGGGGTCGAGTCGGTCTCGCGGGCGGTGGTGCTCGGCGGCGGCGCGACAGCGCGCTCGGCGCTGGCGGCTCTCGCCGAGCTGGGGGAGCGCTCGCCGGTCCTGGTGGTCCGTTCGTCGCCGGACGAGACGCTCGCAGCGGCGGCGCGCCTCGGCGTCACCCCGGCCGTGCACGCCTGGGACCCCTCGGTGCTCGACGGCTGCGACCTGCTGGTCTCGACCGTGCCCGCCGGCGCCGCCGACGCCCTCGCGCCGCACGTCGGCGACGTGCCGGTGGTCCTGGACGTCGCGTACGGCGGGTCGACGACTGGCCTCGAGGACGGGACCAGGGGGACCTTCGTCAGCGGGGTGCGGATGCTGCTGCACCAGGCGGCGGCGCAGGTGGAGCTGATGACGGGGCGTCCTGCTCCGCTCGCGGCGATGGACGCTGCGCTGGCACGCTCGGGGAGACGCCGCGCCGCTGGTCGTTGACGAGGAACATGCCGAGCG
>DATMKB010000287.1:0-3062 GCA_035553635.1 Mycobacteriales bacterium | reverse complement strand
CAGGGGCTGGCCGTGCGCGACTTCGCGGCCGGACGGGCGCAGGGGCGGCGCCCCGGCGCCGCGCACGCCTCCGGCGGCGCCGCCCTGCTCGTGCTGCTCGCCCCGTACGACGGGCCGCGGACGTGGGTCGCGGCCGGAGCGGCCCTGCACCGCGTGCTGCTCACCGCCACCGCCGCCGGCCTGGCCGCGAGCCTGCACGGGCAGGCCGTCGAGCTGGCCGGCCTGCGCCGCCTGCTCGCCGACGAGCTGCTCGTCGGCGAGGCGCCGCAGATGCTCCTGCAGGTCGGCACCGCCCGGGTGCCGCCCGGCCCGCCGACGCCGCGGCGGCCCGTGGCCGACCTGCTCGAGGGCTGAGGGCTACTGGGCGTCGCCGCGCTGCACGAGGAAGCCGCGCACGCCCGGCTGCGAGCCCACGCACTCGGTGAGCGCCGCCTCCTCCGAGACCGAGGCGCCGGCGATGCCGAACCGCACCGGGAACCGGCCCTGCACGCGGGGGTCCGGGTCGCCCCGGTCGGCCACCACCGTGACGCTCGGCAGCGAGCCGCAGGCCGCCTTGAGCGCCTCCCGCTCGGCCTGCCCGGCGTCCTGCGCCATGGTCACCACCAGCACCCGGCGGTCGCCGCCGAACAGGTAGTTGGTGAACGCCGGGTACAGCATCCCGAGCAGTGCGAGGGAGGCGAAGGCGACGAGCGCGGCCCGGTTGCGGCGGGCGCGGTCGCGCCACCAGGGGGCCCGGCTCGGGGAGGCGTCCTGCACGCCTACGACGGTAGTGTCCGCACCGCCCCGACCGCCCGTCCTCGCCGCACCCCGGAGCTCGTCCTGACGCAGCCGCCCGCCCCCGGCGAGCCCCGCGACGGCGACTGGCGGCGCCCGGACCCGGCGCTGCTGCGGCTGCGCCGCACCGTCGCGGTCGCCGTCCTCGGCGGGCTGGTGCTCGTCGTGTCCGCCGCCGCGGCCGTGCTCGGCTCCGCGGCCGGGGCCCTCGGCGTCCTCGCCGCGGGCGTGCCGCTGCTGGGGTCGGCGCTCGTCGCGGTCGAGCGGCGCTACCGGGCCTGGGGCTACTACGAGCGCGAGGACGACCTGCTCGTGCGGCGCGGCGTCCTGGTGCGCCGCCTGTCGGTCGTCCCGTACGGGCGCATGCAGTACGTCGACGTCGTCGCCGGGCCGCTCGCGCGCCGCTACGGGCTCGCCACCGTCACCCTGCACACCGCGGCCGCCGCCACCGACGCCTTCGTGCCCGGCCTGCGCGCCGACGAGGCGACCCGGCTGCGCGACCGGCTCGCCGCCCTCGGCGAGGCCCGCCAGGCCGGGCTGTGACCGTCCTGCCGGGCGGCTGGCAGCGGCTGCACCCGCTGACGCCGCTGCTCGCCGGCGCGCGCGGCGTCCTGCCCGTCCTCATCGGCGTCCAGTTCGCGCTGGGCGGGCAGCCGGTGGCCGTGCGGCTGCTCGTCCTGCTGGCGACGCTGCCGCTCGCCGCGCTGGCGGCCTACCTGTCCTGGAGCGCCACCCGCTACCGGCTCGCCGGTGGGGAGCTGCAGGTCGACAGCGGCGTCCTGACCCGGCGGCAGCGGCGCGTGCCGCTGGCCCGGCTCCAGTCGGTCGACGTCGTCCAGCCGTTCCTCGCCCGGCTGCTGGGGCTGGCCGAGCTCCGCCTCGAGGTGGCCGGCGGCGGCTCGACCGAGGCGCCGCTGCAGTACCTCACCGAGGACGACGCCCGGCGGCTGCGGCTGCGGCTGCTCGACGTCGCCGCCCGCAGCGGCGCGGGCCCGGAGGCGACCGCGGCACCCCGGGAGGACGAGGCCGAGGAGCTGCTGCTCGTGGCCGTGCCGGCGGCGCCGCTCGTGTGGTCGACGCTGCTCGGCGCACCGCTGTGGACGGCCGCCGTCCTCCTGCTCGCCGGCGCCGTCGTGCTGGCCGTGGACGTCCGCGCGCTCGGCGGCCTCGTCGTCGCCGCCGTCCCGCTGGTGCTCGGCACGGTGGGCACCTCGGCGCGGCGGATCGCCACGGAGTACGGCTTCCGGCTGGCCGAGTCGAGCGACGGCCTGCGCATCCGGCACGGGCTCTTCGAGACGCGCAGCGCCACCGTGCCGCCCGGCCGCGTGCAGGTGGTGCGGGTGCGCGAGCCCCTGCTGTGGCGGCCGTTCGGCTGGGTGCGCGTCGAGGTCGACGTCGCCGGCTACGCGGCCGGCGGCGACCAGCAGCTGTCCACCAGCGCGCTCGTGCCGGTGGCGCCGCGCGAGCTCGCGCTGCGCCTCGTGGCCCGGGTGCTCGGCGGCGCGCTGCCGGCGCCGGTCGCCCCCGTGCCGTCGCGGGCGGCCTGGCGCGCGCCGCTGCAGGCGCGCCGGCTGCGGGTCGGCCTCGACGACCGGCACCTGGTCTGCTCGAGCGGCGTCGTCACCACCACCACGGACGTCGTCCCGCTCGGCAAGGTGCAGAGCCTGCGCTGGCGGCAGGGCCCGTGGCAGCGCCGGCTCGGCCTGGCGTCCCTGCACGCCGACACCGCCGGCCGCCGGCTGCCGGGCGCGGTCGCCTGGCACCGGGACGCCGGCGAGGCCCGCGAGCTGCTCGCGGTGGTGTCGGCCCGCGCGCGCGCCGAGCGCACGGCTCGGTAGCGTCCGGGCTCCCGTCCCCCGACCCTGGAGGTCCGTCGTGCAGCTCGCCGGCGCCGTCGCCGTCGTCACCGGAGGGGCCAGCGGCCTCGGCCTCGCCACCGGCCGCGAGCTCGCCCGCGCCGGCGCCTCGGTGGTCCTGCTGGACCTGCCCTCCTCGCGCGGCGCCGAGGCCGCCGCCGAGCTCGGCGGGGACGCGCTTTTCGTGCCCACCGACGTCACCGACGAGGCCTCGGTGCAGGACGCCGTCGACCGCGCCCGGGAGCGCGGCCCGCTGCGCGTGGCGGTGAACTGCGCCGGCATCGGCACGCCCGGCCGGGTGCTCGGCAAGAAGGGCCCGCTGCCGCTCGAGGCGTTCGCGCGCGTCGTCACGGTGAACCTCGTCGGCACCTTCAACGTGCTCCGCCTGGCCGCCGCCGCGATGGCCGAGACCGACCCGGTCGACGGCGAGCG
>DATMKB010000286.1:0-3624 GCA_035553635.1 Mycobacteriales bacterium | reverse complement strand
CGAGCGGCTCGTAGAAGGAGGTGCTCACGCCGGCGCGTGCAGGCGGCGGGCCGCGGAGGCGGCGGCGAGCAGCTGCAGGCCCGACGTCGTCGCCGGGTCGAGGCCGGTGAGCTCGACGATGCGCTTGAGCCGGTAGTCGAGGGTGTTCGGGTGCACGTGCAGGGCCGCGGCGGTGCGCCGGCGGTCGGTGTCCTCGGCCAGGTAGGCGTCGAGGGTGGTGAGCAGGTCGGGGTTGCGCTCGAGCGGCTCGAGCAGGCCGCCGAGCCGGTCGAGCGCCGTCGAGGGCCGGGTGAGCTGGTACTCCAGCAGCACGTCGCGCAGCGTCGTCAGGCCCGGCGGGCGGCCGAGGCGGCGCGACAGGCGCAGCACCTCCCGCGCCTGCTCGGCGGCGTCGGGCAGGTCCTCGCAGGACACCGGGTCGGCGGCCGCGGCCCGCACCTCCGCCAGGGCGGCGGCCTGCAGGTCCTGCACGAGCTGGCCCAGGCCCTCGGGCGGGACGGCGCGGGCGGGGAGCAGGACGGTGCCGCCGTCGGCGTCGAGCAGGCCGAGCACCGGCTCGCCCGCGGCGGCGTCGAGCCGCTCCTGCACGCGGCGGACCTTGCGGCGGGCGGCGACGGCGCTCGCGACGCCCGTGGCGAGCTCGTCGCGGGTGGCGCCGAGCTCGAGGGCGAGCACGACGTAGCTCGGAGCCAGGACGACGCCGAGCCGCCCGGCCAGCGCCGCGGTCTCCTGCCCGGCCAGCAGGGCGGCGGCCAGCCCGCGGGCGGCGTCGCGCTCCTCGCCGTGGATCGTCTGCCGCTCCTCGAGGTAGGCGGTGGCGACCGCGCCGGTGACCACCTGGATGTAGCGCTGCACCCGGTCGGCCGCGGCGACGAGCTGGTCGGTCTCGTCGGGCCGCGCCTCGGCCACCATCTCGGCCCAGCCGATGCGGCCGCCGATGTGGTACGCCGCGAGGACGGCGTCGAGCGGCACCCGCTCCTGCGCCCGCCGGGCGGCCGACGCGCGCGGCTCGGCCAGCTCGTCGGCGTCGGGCGTGCGGTCCTCGAGCAGCGTGCCGAAGAAGACGCGCAGGTTCTCCTCGCAGATGCGCGTGACCTCGCCCTCGAGCTGCTCGCGGGGCAGCAGCCGGTAGATCGGCAGCTCGTCGAGGAACGTCTGGATCATCCGGCGGGCCAGCGCGGGGATGCGCGCCTGCACGCGCTCGTAGAGCCCGTCCTCCGACCCGCCGGCCACCGCGCCTCCCCTCCGCCGGAGTGCATGGTGCCCCCTCCCGGCCTCCCGTGCGGGCCGGGGTGCACGATCGAGCCCGTGCGCGCCGTCTCCGTCCCCGATCCCGGCGGTCCCGAGGCCCTCGTCCTCGCCGAGGTCCCCGACCCCGAGCCCGGCCCCGGCGAGGTGCTCGTCGACGTCGTCGCCACGGCGGTGAACCGGGCCGACGTCCTGCAGCGCCGCGGCCACTACCCGCCGCCGCCCGGCGCGCCGCCGTACCCGGGGCTCGAGTGCAGCGGCCGCGTCGCGGCCCTCGGCGAGGGCGTCGCGGGCTGGGCGGTGGGTGACGAGGTGTGCGCCCTGCTCGCCGGCGGCGGCTACGCCGAGCGGGTGGCCGTGCCCTCGGGGCAGCTGCTGCCCGTGCCGGCCGGGCTGTCGCTGCAGGAGGCCGCCGCCCTGCCCGAGGTGGTCTGCACGGTCTGGTCGAACGTCTTCCAGGTGGCCGGGCTGCAGCCGGGCGAGGTGCTGCTCGTGCACGGCGGCACGAGCGGCATCGGGACGATGGCCCTGCAGCTGGCCTCCCGGCACGGCGCGCGGGTCGTCTGCACGGTCGGCTCGCCGGAGAAGGCGGCGCGGGCGGAGGAGCTCGGCGCGGAGCGGGCCGTGCGCTACCGGGACGAGGACTTCGTCGAGGTCGTCCGCGAGCTCACCGACGGCCGGGGCGCCGACGTCGTGCTCGACAGCCTCGGCGCCTCCTACCTCGACCGGAACCTGCGCTCGCTCGCCGTCGGCGGGCGGCTCGTCGTCATCGGCCTCATGGGCGGGACGCGCGCCGAGCTCGACCTCGGCCGGCTCCTGGCCCGCCGGGCCAGCGTGCACGGCACGACGCTGCGCTCCCGGCCGGCGCACGAGAAGGCGGCGGTGGTCGAGGCGGTGCTCGCCGGCGTGTGGCCGGCCGTCGAGGCGGGCGAGGTGCGGCCGGTGGTCGACCGCGTCCTGCCGCTCGAGCAGGTCGCCGAGGCGCACCGCGTCGTCGAGGCCAGCGAGCACGTCGGCAAGGTCGTGCTCGCCGTCCGCGACTGACCGCGACTGACACCGCGGGCTAGCGGATCCCGAGGCCCCCGCCCTCGGCGATCGCCGTCGACAGCGGCCGGACGAGCGCGCGCAGCCGGGCGCAGCCGTCCTCGCCGAGGTGCTCCCACGGCGGCAGGGCCAGCCGGTCGGTGGTGTCCTCCACCTCCTGGCGCACCCGGCGGCCCTCCTCGGTGAGGCCCTCGCCGTCGGGCTCGACCCAGCCGCGGCCGCGCAGGCCCGCCAGCGCGGTGTCCCACTCCTCGGTCGAGTAGCCGCGCGTCTTGCGCAGCGCCTCCCGGCTCCAGCCGCCGCCGCCCTCGACGAGGTTCTGGCCGACGTGCATCACCGCCGCCTCGAGCCCGTTGACGCCGGAGACGAGCAGCGCGGCCACGTGCCCGTCACCGCGGTACTCGCGCAGCAGCCCGACGGCGTGCCACAGCTGCAGGTGCGGCTCGGTGGGCCAGGGCAGGTCGGCCAGCCCGGCGTAGAGCGGGCGCCCCTCGGGGCGGCACGCCTCGCACGCGGTGCGGGCCAGCTCGAGCGCCTCGACGACGTCCGGGGTGTCGAGCAGGTCGCCGCAGAGCCGGCGCAGGGCGCGGTCGGCCACCCGCAGCCGCGCCTCGACGAGGGCGTCCGGCGTGGTGGTCCCCCAGGCGCCGGCCATGCCGAACTGCACCGCCACGGCGGAGAAGTTGAAGAAGGTCGCCTGCACCACCGACGGGCGGACGGCGCCCATCGCGGCCGCCCGGGCCGGGAAGTAGGCCGACGCGCGGTTGCCCGCGGTGTCGAGGCCGAGGGCGGCGTACTCCTCGGGGTGCTCGGGCGCGAAGTAGACCATCGCGTGCACCGGCTCGAGGGTGCGCCACATCTTCCGGCTGACGGAGCTGTCCATGCGGCGCATCGTGCCGCAGCGCGTGAGCCCGGGCGCGGACGGGGGAGGATGGCGGGCATGTCGCCGGAGCAGCAGGACGCGCAGCAGGTCGTCGTCGTCGGGCCGGACGGTCGTCCCCTCGGGACCGTCCCGCTCGGGCAGGTGCAGGGCGGGGCCGAGGACGGGGACGCCGCCGACGGCGCCGAGCGCGCGCCCGCCGAGATGGTCGAGCAGCCCGCGAAGGTCATGCGGATCGGCTCGATGGTCAAGCAGCTGCTCGAGGAGGTGCGGGCGGCGCCCCTCGACGACGCCGCGCGGGAGCGGCTCAAGGACGTCTTCTCCAGCTCGGTCCGCGAGCTCGCCGACGGCCTCGCGCCGGAGCTGCGCGAGGAGCTCGAGCGGCTGACCCTGCCCTTCGGCGAGGACGCGACGCCGTCCGACGCCGAGCTGCGCATCGCCCAGGCCCAGCT
>DATMKB010000285.1:0-4105 GCA_035553635.1 Mycobacteriales bacterium | reverse complement strand
AGCTACGACGTCGCGAGCGTGCAGCGCCAGCTCACCGACCTCAAGTACTACGTGGGCCCGGTGGACGGCAAGGCGGGCGTCGTCGGGACGGCCGCGGGGGTGGTGGGCACCTCCGTCGGCGTCGGGACGGCGCTCTCGCTGGGGAGGACCTCCGGCAGGACCTCGTCGGGCGTGGCGGAGGGCACCGTCGTCGGGGCGGACACCGGGGTCACCGCCTGCGTGGCGTCGCCGCCGGTGCAGCCCGCGAGGGCGAGGGCGGCCGCGACGAGCACGGGGACGAGCAGGGGGCGACGCACGAGCGGGGCTCCTCGGGACGGGTTCTCGGGACGGACTGCCACTCCCGAGGACGCCCGTCAGCGCCGCGAGGTTGCCCGCGGCAGGTCGCAGCCTAGACGTCGCACCCGGACGAAGGGCGCGAGTGGCGCAGCGTGATGCTCATCCGGGCGCCCGACGCGTGCGCCTCGCGGGGCACCGTGTGCAGCCAGTCGTGCTGGCACGCGCCGCCCATGACCACGAGGTCGCCCTCCCCCGGCCGGTAGCGCCGGGCCACCGGCCCGCCGGCCGCCGGCTTGAGCAGGAACGACCGCCGCGCCCCGAGCGAGACGGTGGCGACGAGCGGGTCGCGCATCCGCTTGCGCACCGTGTCGCCGTGCCAGGCGACGGCGTCGGAGCCGTCGCGGTAGAGGTTGACCAGGCAGCTGTCGAACCGCACGCCGTACCGCGCGTCGAGCGGGGCCACGAGCTCGGCGAGCCGCGGGGGCAGCGCGGCGCCGGTGGGCCAGACCGCGACCAGGCGCGGCTCGAGCACCTCGCTGTCCCACATCTGCCGCGACCGCTGCTGCCAGGGGGCGTGCGCCAGCAGCTCGTCGAACAGCTCGGCGTGGTCGGGCACCCAGCCCGGCACGAGGTCGACCCAGGACCGGTCGTCGAGGGCGTCGCGGCGCAGGCCGTCGAACGACAGCCGCTCGCGGCCCTCCTCGGGCCCGAACAGCGACCCCTGCCAGGCGACCTCCAGCGTCAGCCCCGCCCGTGCACCAGGCGGACCGCCTTGGCGAAGGCCTGGTCGAGCTTCTCCGAGCGCTCGAAGGTGAGCAGCTCGACGGGCAGCCGGAAGCGCTCGCGCGTGATCGCCTTGGCGCGGGCGAACTCGCGCAGGCCGTCCTCGCCGTGGATGCGGCCGAAGCCGCTGTCGCCGTGGCCGCCGAACGGCAGCGACGGCACCGCCGCGAAGCTGATGACGGAGTTGACGCTCGTCATGCCGCTGTTCATCCGGCGGGCGAGCTCCATGCCGCGCCGCTTCGCGAACACGGCGCCGGCCAGGCCGTAGCTGGTGGCGTTGGTGCGCTCGACGGCCTCGTCGGCGTCGCGCACCTTCGTCACCGTCAGCGTCGGGCCGAAGGTCTCCTCCTGCACCGCGGCGCTGTCCTCGGGGACGTCGACGAGCACGGTCGGCTCGACGTAGCGGCCGTCGGTGCCGCCGCCGGTGAGCGCCCGGCCGCCGCGGGAGAGGGCGTCGGCGATGTGGCCCTTGATGACGTCGACCTGCGACGGCATGGTGATCGGGCCGTAGGAGCGGCCGGGCTCGACCGCGCGGGCCTTCTCCGTGAGCGCCGCGACGAAGCGGTCGTAGACCTTCTCGGTGGCGTAGACGCGCTCGATGCCGATGCAGGTCTGGCCGCTGTTGCTCATGCCGCCCCACAGGGCCGCGGTGGCGGCGCGCTCGACGTCGGCGTCGTCGTCGACGATGAGGGCGTCCTTGCCGCCGCACTCCATGAGCACCGGGGTGAGGGTCTCGGCGCAGGCGGCCATGACCTTCTTGCCGGTGGCCGAGGAGCCGGTGAACGCGAGCTTGTCGACGCCGGCCCGGCACAGCGCCGCGCCCGTGCCGCCGTGGCCGGTGACGAGCTGCATCACCGGGTGCTCGGGCACGACGCGGGCGAAGGACTCCACCAGCCAGCGCCCGACGGCCGGCGTGTGCTCGCTGGGCTTGAAGACCACCGCGTTGCCGGCGGCCAGCGCGTAGGCCAGCGACCCCATGGGCGTGAACACCGGGTAGTTCCACGGCCCGATGACGCCGACGACGCCGAACGGCCGGTACTCGAGCGTGGCGGCCTGGTTGGCCATGAGCAGGCCGCTCGGCACCCGGCGGGGCCCGAGCACCTTGCGCGCGTTCTTCGCCGCCCAGGCGATGTGGTCGACGGCCAGCGTGATCTCCATGCGGGCGTCCGGCACCGGCTTGCCGTTCTCGCGGTGCACGAGCGCGGCGAGGTCCTCGGTCTCACGGGCGATCAGGGCCTTCCAGGCGGTCAGCCGCGCGCGGCGGCCGTCCCAGCCCAGGCCCTCCCACCAGGCGGCCGCCTCGCGGGCGCGGGCGACGGCGGCGCGCACCTCGTCCTCCCCCTGCTCGGGGAAGACGTCGACCACCTCGCCGGTGGCGGGGTCGAGGCTCTCGAAGGTGCTGGTCGACGGGGCGGCAGCGGGACGGTCGGCGGCGAGCGTCATGACCTCACGGTAGACGCGCTCCCGGCGCGCGCCCCGGGCCGGTCGGGCGCACAATGGAGGGGCGACGGGCGACCGAGCCGACCGTGACCCGCACGGCCCGCGGCACCCGTCCGAGGAGGCCCTGTGCTCCACCTCCGCGGCCGTCGCGCGGCCCGGTCCGACGCCCCGGTCACCGTGGTCACGACGGCGGGCCGCAGCCACTCCGACGACATCGTCCTGCGGCAGCGCCGGTACCTCGCCATGCAGTCGCTGCGCGTGGCCTGCCTGCTGCTCGCGGCCACCGTGCCCGGCGGGCTGGCGGTCAAGGGCGTCTTCATCGTCGGCGCCGTGGTGCTGCCGTACTTCGGCGTCGTCATGGCCAACGCGGGCCCCTCGCGCGACCGGCGGCGGCCGGTCGTCCAGGAGAAGGCGGTCGAGCAGCCGCAGCGGCTGGAGATCCGGCCCGGCCGCGTCGTCGACGCCGACTAGCCAGACTGGCGGCGTGCGCGCCGTCGTCAGCCGGGTCCTGTCCGCCTCCGTGACGGTGGAGGGCGAGGTGGTCGGCCGGATCGGCGCGGGCCTGCTCGTCCTGCTCGGCGTCACCCACGACGACGGGCCGGAGCAGGTCGAGCGGATGAGCCGCAAGCTGCACGAGCTGCGGCTCCTGCGCGACGAGCGCTCCTGCGCCGAGGCCGGGGCGCCGCTGCTGGTCGTCAGCCAGTTCACGCTCTACGGAGACGCCCGCAGGGGCCGGCGCCCCTCCTGGACCGCGGCGGCCCCGGGGCCGGTGGCCGAGCCGCTCGTCGACGCCGTCGTCGCGGCGCTGCGGGCCCGCGGGGCTCCGGTGGAGACCGGGCGGTTCGGGGCGCAGATGGAGGTGGCGTCGGTGGGCGACGGGCCGTTCACGGTGCTGCTGGAGGTCTGACCCAGGTCGCGGCGCCGGCGCGGTGCAGGACGTGCAGGCGCAGCGGGTGGCCCTCGGGCAGCGCGGGGTGCTCGAACTCCCCCACCCGCGGCATGCCGAGGCGGCGCATCACGGCCTGCGAGCGGGCGTTGCTCGTCGCGGTGAAGGAGGCCACCGCCGGCAGGGCCAGCACGTCGAAGGCGTTCACCAGGGACGCCGTCCCCGCCTCCGTGGCGTAGCCCCGGCCCCAGGCGGCGCGCGCCAGCCGCCACGCCACCTCGACCGGCGCGCCGGCCGGCACCCCGTCCGGCAGGACCTTCAGGCCGCACCAGCCGACCAGCCCCTCGGGCGCCTCGACGGCCCACAGGCCGAAGCCGTGGCGCTCGTGGTGGGCCTCGGCGGCGTCGACCAGGGCGTCGCTCTGCGCCCGGGTGAGCACCGACGGCATGTGCGCCATGACCTCCGGGTCGGCGTTGAGCGCCGCGAACGGGGCGAGGTCCTCCGGCCGCCAGCGGCGCAGGAGCAGCCGGGCCGTGCGGATCACCCCTTCGCCGCGGCCTTCACGGACTGCTTGTACGCCCGTACCTCGAGGAGCGTCTCGGGCCCCGTGACGTCGGCGACCGAGCGCAGCGCGCCGTCCTCGCCGTAGGCGCCCGCGGCCTCGCGCCAGCCGGGCGGCGTGACGCCGCGCTGCTTGCCGAGCAGGGCGAGGAAGATCTG
>DATMKB010000284.1:0-2774 GCA_035553635.1 Mycobacteriales bacterium | reverse complement strand
GCAGCCCGCGCATGCCCAGGTGCACGTGCACGGCGAGCCCGTCGAAGCGGTGCAGCAGGTGCTTGCCCACCGCCTCCGTGCGCAGCAGCACCTCCCCGCAGGGGCGGTTCGACGCCGCGCCGGTCGACGGGGAGGTGCTGCTGCGCACGGAGGCGGTGGGCAAGCACCTGCTGCACCGCTTCGACGGGCTCGCCGTGCACGTGCACCTGGGCATGCGCGGGCTGCACCTGCGCTACGACGACCCGGGGTCCCCTCCGAGGCCGGGCGTCCGGCTGCGGCTCAGCGGGGCGCGCGCGGCGTGGGACCTGATCGCCCCGTCGACCTGCGAGCTGCTCGACGACGCTGCCGTCGACCGGCTGCTCGCCGGCCTCGGACCCGACCCGCTCGGCCCGGACGACGAGGACGAGGCCGTGCGGCGCCTGCGGTCCGCCCGCGGGCCGGTGGGCGCCGCGCTGCTCGACCAGGCGGTGTGGGCCGGAGTCGGCAACGCCTGGCGCTCCGAGCTGCTCTTCGTCGCGCGGCTCCCGCCCGAGGCGCCGTGCGCGCACCTGTCCGAGGACGTCGTCCGCGGGCTGTGGCGGGTGACCCGCGCGCTGCTCGCGGCGGGCCGGGACGCCGGCCAGGTGGTCAGCGACCCGGCCGCGCCGGACGAGCGCTGGGTCTACAAGCGCGCGGCGTGCCGCTCGTGCGGCGCGCCGGTGCGCGCGTGGCCGCTCGCCGGGCGGACGGCGTACGCCTGCCCGGTCGAGCAGGCCTGACTACCGGGCGACGCGCACGACCTCGAACTCCGTGGCGCCCGGGGTGTCGAACTTGCCGTTCACCGTCCAGAGGGCGCCCGCGGCGGAGGTGGTGGTGGTCGGGCGCTCGAGGTCGCCGTCGGTCAGGCTGCCGACCACGGCGAGCGCGTCGAGGTCGACGACGCCGATCGCGTCCGGCGTCATGTTCACGACGTAGAGGGTGCTGCCGACGCGCTCGAGGCCGTCGCCGCTGGGGACGGCGTCGGCGTCCAGCAGCGTCGTCGCGACGCCGGTGGCGGGGTCGACGCGGAACAGGCCGCCGCTGCTGCTCACGACGACGAGGTCGCCGCCGGGCAGGTCGCGCACGCCGTTGAGGCCGAAGCCGTCGGGCTGCACGAAGTCGCCGGTGACCGGCAGCGCAGCGGCGTCGCCGGCCGGCCGGCCGCCGCGGCCGAGCGGCACGACGACGAGCTGCGCGACGGCGCTGTCGGTGACGTAGACGGCGTCGCGGGTGATCGCGACGTCGTTGAGGAAGCCGGACGGCACCTCGGCGCGGTAGACGGTCGCGCCGGTGGTGCCGTCGAAGGCGTAGACCGTGCCGCTCGGGCCGCCGGCGACCCACAGCAGGCCGCTGCGCGGGTCGTGGAGCATGCCGATCGCGACCGGCACCTGCTCGCCGGTGACCAGCGGCGCCGACTCGCCGGTGCGCAGGTCGCCGCGGACGATGCCCAGGCCGTTGCGGGAGCCGGCGAAGAAGGTGGTGCCGGGCCCGCCGGAGATGCCCTCGGGCGAGGAGGCGTCGGGCAGCGGGACGGTGTCGGGGAACGAGGAGCCGGCGGCGGGGCCGGCGGCGGCGAGGGAGCCGGCCGCGAGGGCGGCGGACAGGGCGAGCGCGGGGACGAGGCGCTGGCGGAGCATGTCGGACCTTCCGGGACGAGTCGGACGGGACCGTCCGACCGTAGGCCGGTCGGCGCAGGCCCGCACGTCCACGCGGACGCGCGGCTCAGCGCGGCCGGCGCACCCGGACCGGTCCGCGGGCCGTGCGGACGTCGACGACCTGGCCGCCCTGCGTCACCTCCGCCTCGCCGGCCTCGGCCAGCCGCGCCGCGGCCTCCCGGGCCGCCGGCATGAGCGCGCGCCAGCCCTCCGGGTCGACGGCACGCGCCGCCTCCGACGGGCAGACCGACGCCGTCGGCGCCCGGGCGTCGAGCAGGGCGCGCAGCGCGCGCTCGAGCTCAGACGGGGAGGGGGGCACCGAGCAGGTCCTCGGTGAGCTCCCACAGCCGCGCGGCGGCGGCCTCGTCGCGGCCGGTCGAGAACATCTCGACGATCTCCGGCCGGCCGCGGGTCTGGCCGAGGTGCGCGGGGGCGACGAGCGCGCCCGACGGCGTGCTGCGGTCGAGCGCCCGCAGGGTCGGCAGGGCGCCGGCGGCCGAGCCCTGCAGCACGAGGTCGAGCACCTTCTGCACCACCGGGGCCGCGAAGCCGAGGCCGCGCTCGCGCAGCTGCCGCGGGAACAGGTTCGTGCTGCTCACGCCGGGGTGGGCGGCCACGGCCGACACCGGCTCGCCGGCGGCGGCGGCTCGGCGGTGCAGCTCCGCGGTGAACAGCAGGTTCGCCTGCTTCGTGCTCGCGTAGACGGCGTGCTGCAGGTACGGCGAGGGGGCCACGAGCTGCTCGCGGGTGGTGGCGGCCGACAGCCGGCCGCCCTTGGCCGCGAGGCTCGAGACGAGCACGACCCGGCCGGCGCCGGACCGCAGCTGCGGCCACAGCGCGGCGACGAGCGCCGCGTGGCCGAGGTGGTTGGTGCCCATCTGCCGCTCGTGCCCCTGGGCGGTGTACGCCAGCGGCCCGCCCATGATCCCGGCGTTGCCGACGAGCGCGTGCAGGTCCGGTGCGAGCTCGGCGATGCGCTTGGCGCCCTCGCGGACGCTGTCGAGGTCGGCGAGGTCGAGCCCGACGACGGTGGTGGTGCCGCGGCTGCGGCCGCTGATCTCCGCGGCGGCCTGCTCGCCCTTGGCGACGTCGCGGACGGCG
>DATMKB010000283.1:0-11413 GCA_035553635.1 Mycobacteriales bacterium | reverse complement strand
GACACCGATGCGGATCGGCACGCCGGCGTCGGAGGCGGCCTTGGCGATCTCGCCGACCTTGTCGTCGAACTTCTTGATGTTGCCGGGGTTGACGCGCACGGCCGCGCACCCGGCGTCGATGGCGGCGAAGACGTAGCGCGGCTGGAAGTGGATGTCGGCGATCACGGGGATCTGCGACTTCCTCGCGACGATCGGCAGCGCCTCGACGTCGTCGGTGTCGGGGACGGCGACGCGGACGATCTGGCAGCCGGCGGCGGTGAGCTCGGCGATCTGCTGGAGCGTGGCGTTGACGTCGGCGGTCTTCGTCGTCGTCATCGACTGCACGCTCACCGGGGCGTCGCCGCCGACGAGCACCCCGCCGACGTCGAGCTGCCGGGTCTTGCGTCGCTCGGCCAGCCGGGCTGGTGGCAGGGCCGGCATGCCCAGGGAGATGCTCACGCCCCCCAGGGTAGGTCGGTCAGCGGCCCGTCACTCGGTGAGCCGGATGGGGTTGACGATGTCCGCGCCCATGATCCACAGCGTGAGCCCGGCGAACGCCACGACCACGACGTAGGTGAGCGGCAGCAGCTTGGTGAAGTCGACCCGCTGGAACTCGCCGCGGTAGCCGAACAGCCGCTTCACGCGGTCGCGGGCGTTCTCGTAGGCGAGCACGGCGAGGTGGCCGCCGTCGAGCGGCAGCAGCGGCAGCAGGTTGAACAGCCCGACGAACAGGTTCAGGCCGGCGATGAGCAGCAGGAAGTCGGCCACGCGCAGCACGAACGGCACCTGCTCGAGGTCGAGCACCTCGCCGCTCACGCGCGCCGCGCCGACCAGGCCGACGAGGCCCTCGCGGTCGCGCTCGGGCGTGTAGAGCGTGGTGATGGTGCCGAGCTTCTCGGTGACCGCCCGGTAGGTGCCGGTGACCATGAGCTCGAGCCGGTCGACGCTCTCGGTGAGCGCCTCGCCCGGGCCCAGCCGGTCCAGCACGATGTCCTGCCCGACGCCGATGGCGCCGACCTGCACCGACTGCGAGGGGTCGTCGAGGTCGGGGCGGGTGACCTCCGCCGGGGTGAGCGTGACGGTGGTGGTGCTGCCGCCGCGCTCCAGCTCGAAGGCCAGCGGCTCGCCGGGGCTCTCGCGCACGAGCTCGACGACCTCGCGCCAGGTCTGCACGGGCGTGCCGCCGACCGCGAGCACGCGGTCGCCGTCCTGCAGGACGCCGGCGGCGGGCGCCGGGACGGTCTCGTCGCTGACGCCGGCCGCCGTGGCGCTCACCGGCACCGTGGCCGCCGGGGCGCTGACCACCGGCGCGTCCTGGTCGACGCTGGGCAGCAGCGTGGTGACGCCGAAGACGAGCAGCAGCGCGATGCAGAAGTGCACGAAGGAGCCGGCGGCGAGCACGACCGCCTTCTTGGGCGCGCTCTGCCGGTAGAACGCCCGCGGCTCGTCCTCGGGGTCGATGTCCTCGAGCGGCGTCATCCCGACGATCTTGACGAAGCCGCCGGCGGGGATCGCCTTGAGCCCGTACTCGGTCTCACCGCGGCGGAACGACCAGACGGTGGGGCCGAAGCCGGCGAAGAACTGCGTCGCCTTCATGCCGAAGCGGCGCGCGGTGACGAAGTGCCCGGCCTCGTGCAGGACGACGGACACCATCAGCGCGACGACGAACGCCACGATCCCCAGCACGGCCACGGCGTCAGGATCTCCCGGTCTCGACCAGCGTGCGGGCGCGCGAGCGCGCGTCCACCTCCACCTCCAACACCTCGGCCAGGGTCGGGCGTTCCCTGAACGGCGTCTCGTCGACGACGCGGGCCACCGTGTCGACGATGCCGAGGAACGGCAGCCGGCCGGCGAGGAACGCCTCGACGCACACCTCGTTGGCCGCGTTGAGCGCCGCGGGCGCCGTGCCGCCGCGCTCCCCCGCCGCCCGGGCGAGCCGCACCGCCGGGAAGGCGTCGTCGTCGAGCGGCGCGAACTCCCAGGTGTGCGCCGCCGTCCAGTCGACGGGCGGCGAGACGTCGGCGAGCCGCTCGGGCCAGGTCAGGCCGAGGGCGATGGGCAGGCGCATGTCGGGCGGGCTGGCCTGCGCGAGGGTCGAGCCGTCGGCGAACTCGACCATCGAGTGCACCACCGACTGCGGGTGCACGACGACGTCGATGCTCCTCAGCGGGACGTCGAAGAGCAGGTGGGCCTCGAGCAGCTCGAGGCCCTTGTTGACCAGCGTCGCGCTGTTGATCGTCACCACCGGGCCCATGGCCCAGGTGGGGTGCGCGAGCGCCTGCTCCGGCGTGACGGCCGCGAGCTCGTCGCGGCGGCGGCCGCGGAACGGCCCGCCCGACGCCGTCAGCACCAGCCGGCGCACCTCCTCGCGCCGGCCGCCGCGCAGGCACTGGGCGAGCGCGCTGTGCTCGGAGTCGACCGGCACCAGCTGGTCGCGGTACGGCGTGACGAGCGGCCCGCCGGCGACGAGCGACTCCTTGTTCGCCAGCGCGACGGTGCGGCCGGCCTCGAGCGCGGCCAGGGTCGGGGCCAGGCCCACCGAGCCGGTCATGCCGTTGAGGACGACGGTGCCGGGGGCGCCCCAGGACGCCAGCTCGGTCATCGCGTCCGGCCCGGCGAGGATCTTCGGGACGGCGTAGTCGCCGGCGCTGTAGCCGCGGGCCTGCGCGGCGGCGTAGAAGGCCAGCTGCAGGTCCTGCGCGGCGGTGGCCTGCGCGACGGCGACGACCTCGACGCCGAGCTCGAGCGCCTGCGAGGCGAGCAGGTCGACCCGGCCGCCGCCCGCGCCGAGCCCGACGACGCGCAGCCGGTCGGGGTTGCGGCGGACGACGTCGAGGGCCTGCGTGCCGATGGAGCCGGTGGCGCCGAGCAGCACGACGTCGCGGGGTGCCGTCACGGCGTCCAGTCTCGCAGCCGGGACCGCCGCCGCACGCCGACGTCACGTCCTGTGACGCCGAACGGGTGGTCCTGGGCGGGGAACCGGACGAACCGGGCGCCTCGCACTACAGGGAGTGACGGGTCCTGCCGAGTCCGGGACCGTGCTGCGCTCGCTCCGGCTCCCCGCCCTCGTCCTCACCGCCGCCCTGACGACCGTGGGCGCGGCGCAGGCCGGGACGGCGTCTGCGCAGGGGCCGGCGCAGGGGCCGGCACAGGGGCCGGCTGCTCCCGCCCGCGGCGCCTTCGCCGCCGCCGAGGCCGGGGAGCCCGTGGAGGCCGTGGAGGCCGTCGACCGTCCCGTCGCCGCGGCGGTGGCGGCCCGCGCGGCCCGGGCGGCAGAGGCGGCCCGGGCAGCAGAGGCCGCGGAGGCGGCGCGCCGCTCGGCGGAGGAGGCGCAGCGCGCCGCGGCCGAGTCGGCCGCCCGGGAGGCCGAGTCGGCCGCCCGCGCGTCGCTGTGCGCCGGCGAGGGCTGGCAGCAGCGCCGCGGCGAGGCCGCGCTCGCCTCCCTCGGCCCGCGGGCGCTCGACAGCGGCTGGCGGGTCGAGTTCTCCGGCGCCCGCAGCGGCTACCTCGGGCTGGCCCACCTGCAGCGCCGCGTCGTCGAGGTCTTCGTCCGCGGCTGCGACGCGCAGTCGGACGAGCTGCTGCGCCACGTCATGGCCCACGAGCTCGGGCACGCCCTCGACACCGAGCGCCTGACCGCGGCCGACCGCGCCGCCTGGAAGGCCGCCCGCGGCATCCCGGCCTCCACCGACTGGTACGGCTGCTCGGGCTGCACCGACTTCGCGACGCCGGCCGGCGACTTCGCCGAGGTGTACGCGCAGTGGCTGCGCGGCGCGCCGGCGAACCGCAGCGAGCTCGCCGGCTCCCCCGGCCCGGCCGAGCTCGAGGCGCTCGCCGCCCGCTTCTTCGGCTGACGCCGGCCCGCCGGCGTCAGCCGGCGAGCAGCGCCTCGGCGATGCGGTCGAGCAGCGCATCGACCTGCTCGATGTCGTAGCCGCGCCCCGGCCCCAGCCGCACCCGGAACTGCACCGTCTCGACGTCGCGGGCCCGCAGCGGCGTGCCGGTGCGCGGCCGGGCGAGCAGCGGCGCGAGCTCGGGGACGCGCTCGACCCGGCGGCCCAGGCTGTGGGCGCAGCGCACGAGGAAGGCGTCGACCTCCTCCACGTCGTAGCCGCGGGCGCTGCGGCGCAGCTGCGGTCCTGGGCCGTCGGCGGCCGCAGCAGGCGCCTCGTCCCACGCCGCCGCCTGCTCGGGCAGCGCCGCGGACAGCCGGCGCAGGAGGGCGTCGACGACGGCCATGTCGTAGCCGCGGTGCACCACGGGGAAGCGGGCGGCCCGCAGGTCGCGCGCGTCGAGCGGCGGACCGGCGCGCGCGGGGACGTCGGCCAGCTCGGGGAAGTCGGCCGCCCGGGCGCCCAGCGTGGCGACCAGCCGGGTGAGCAGGGCGTCGACGAGCCGGCGGTCGTAGCCCCGGCGCGCCGTCGGCAGGGCGGCCACGGGGCGGTCAGCCCGCCGGCGGGACCGTCGCGACCGCCGGCACCGGCGGCTCGGCCGCGCGCTCGCTGGCGGACAGCTGGCCGCAGGCACCGTCGATCTCGCGGCCCCGGGTGTCGCGGACGGTGGTGGGCACGCCGGCGGCCCGCAGCCGGCGGACGAACTCCCGCTCGACCGGCTTGGGCGAGGCGTCCCACTGGCTGCCCGGCGTCGGGTTGAGCGGGATGAGGTTGACGTGGGCGAGGGTGCCCTTGAGCAGCTGGCCGAGCAGGTCGGCGCGCCACGGCTGGTCGTTCACGTCGCGGATGAGCGCGTACTCGACCGACAGCCGGCGGCCGGTGGCCCGGGTCCAGTCCTTGGCGGCGCCGACCACCTCGCGGACCGGCCAGCGGGTGTTGACCGGCACGAGCGTGTCGCGCAGCTCGTCGTCAGGGGCGTGCAGCGACAGCGCGAGGGTGACCTGCAGGCCCTCCTCGGTGAAGCGCCGGATCGCCGGCACCAGGCCGACGGTGGACACGACGATGCTGCGCTGCGACAGGCCGAGCCCGTGCGGCGCCGGGTCGGTCATGGCCCGCAGGGCGGCCAGCACCCGGTTGTAGTTGGCCAGCGGCTCGCCCATGCCCATGAACACGACGTTGCTGAGCCGGGCCCCGCGCTCGGCCTCGGCGCGGGCGGCGTCGACGACCTGGGCGACGATCTCGGCGGTCGACAGGTTGCGGGTGAGCCCGGCCTGGCCGGTGGCGCAGAAGGGGCACGCCATGCCGCAGCCGGCCTGGCTGCTGACGCAGACCGTCGAACGAGCACGGTGCGCGTCCGGGTAGCGCATGAGCACGGACTCGACGAGCGTGCCGTCGTGCCCGCGCCAGAGCGTCTTGCGGGTGTCGCCCCCGTCGGTCTCGACGTCGCGGACGCGGGTCAGCAGCGGCGGGAGCAGGTCGGCGACGAGGCGCTCGCGCACCGGCGCCGGCAGGTCGGTCATCTGCTCGGGCGTGCGGCCGGCGAAGAAGTGCCGGGAGAGCTGCTCGGCGCGGAACGGCTTCTCCCCCAGCGCGGCGACGGCCTCGCGCCGGCCGGCGGCGTCGAGGTCGGCGAGGTGGCGCGGCGGCATCCCACGTCGGGGGGCGTCGAAGACCAGGGGGAGCGCGCTCATCAGGCTCCCAGGGTAGGCGCCCCGGGCGGCGCCGCCCGCGGTGATCGTGAGGCCGCACCCGCCGCGGGGCCGCGCCGCCGGTGCGGGTCCGCTCTCCCGATCACCGCCGCGGTGGGCTCAGGGCAGCGGGACGAACGCCGTGAGCAGCAGCCAGACGACCGGCGCCGTGGGCAGCAGCGAGTCGAGCCGGTCCATGATCCCGCCGTGGCCGGGCAGCAGCGTGCCCATGTCCTTGATGCCGATGTCGCGCTTGACCATCGACTCCCCCAGGTCGCCCAGCGTCGCCGAGGCCACGACGGCCAGGCCGATGAGGACGCCGAGCAGCGGGTTGGCGTCGAACAGGAAGAAGAGCAGCAGCGCCCCCGCGACCGTGCACGCGGCCGCGGAGCCGGCGAAGCCCTCCCACGACTTCTTCGGCGACACCGACGGCGCCATCGGGTGCTTGCCGAAGAAGACGCCCGCGGCGTAGCCGCCGACGTCGCTGCAGACGACCAGCGCGATGAACACGGTGACCCGGCGGGGGCCGTCGGGCGGAACCGCGAGCAGCGCCGCGAAGCCGGCGAGGAACGGCACGTAGACCGCGGTGAAGGTGCCCGCGGCGACGTCGCGCAGGAACCCCTCCGCCGGGTCGGCGAGGCGCCAGACCAGCGCGCCCAGCACCGTGAGCACCAGCGCGAGGAACAGCGCCGACGGCCCCGACCGGTACGCCAGCGCGACCATCGCCGCGCCGCCGGCCAGCAGCGGCAGCAGCGGCGGCTCGGCGCCGAGGGTGCGCAGCGCGAGCACGATCTCGCGGGTCCCGATGGCCACGGCCGCCATGACGAGCACGACGAAGGTCCAGCGCGCCGGCGAGAACAGCGTGCCGGTGATCGCGGCGCCGAGCCCGAGCCCGACGGCGATGGCCGCGGGCAGGTTGCGGCCCGCTCGTCCGGGCTCGCGCGTGCCCGGGGCGCCCTCGGGCGGCGAGGGGGCCTGGTCGACGGCCTGGGCGGCGTCGCCGACGGCGTCGGGCAGGTCGGAGGAGAGGTCTGCCATCAGACCTCGAGCAGCTCGGCTTCCTTGTGCTTGAGGAGCTCGTCGACCTGGGCGACGTACTGCCCCGTCGTCTTCTCGAGCTCCTTCTCCGCCCGGGCGACCTCGTCCTCGCCGGTCTCGCCGTCGCGGGCGAGGCGGTCGAGCTCCTCCTTGGCCTTGCGGCGGACGTTGCGGATGGAGACCTTGGCGTCCTCCGCCTTGCCGCGGGCGACCTTGACGAACTCCTTGCGCCGCTCCTCGGTGAGCTGCGGGAAGACGATGCGGATGCGCTCGCCGTCGTTGGTCGGGTTGACGCCGAGGTCGCTGTCGCGGATGGCGCGCTCGATGAGGCCCAGCGAGCTCTTGTCGTACGGCGTGATGAGCGCCATCCGCGGCTCGGGGACCTGCAGCGAGGCCAGCTGGTTCACCGGCGTCACCGCGCCGTAGTAGTCGACGACGATCTTGTTGAACATGGCCGGGGTGGCGCGCCCGGTGCGGATGCCGGCGAAGTCGTCCTTCGCGACGGCGACCGCCTTCTCCATCTTCTCCTCGGCGTCGAGGAGCGTCTCGTCGATCACGGGGTCCTTCCCTGCTCGCTGGAGGCGCGCGACGTGGTCACGTCGCCCACGAAGGTCCCGATCTTCTCACCGCGCACGGCCCGGGCGATGCCGCCCTCGGCGAAGACGTCGAAGACGACGATCGGCAGGGCGTTGTCCATGCACAGGCTGATCGCGGTGGCGTCGGCGACCTTGAGCCGGCGCTCGAGCACCTCGGCGTAGGACAGGGTGTCGAACTTGACGGCGTCGGGGTTCTTGCGCGGGTCGTCGTCGTAGACGCCGTCGACCTGCTTGGCCATGAGCACGCACTCCGCGCCGATCTCGAGCGCGCGCTGCGCGGCGCAGGTGTCGGTGGAGAAGAACGGCTGGCCCAGGCCCGCGCCGAAGATGACGACCCGGCCCTTCTCGAGGTGCCGGATCGCGCGGCGCGGCACGTACGGCTCGGCGACCTGCCCCATCGTGATGGCGGTCTGGACGCGCGTGTCGATGCCCTGCTTCTCGAGGAAGTCCTGCAGGGCCAGGCAGTTCATGACCGTGCCGAGCATGCCCATGTAGTCGGCGCGGGGGCGGTCCATGCCCTGCTCGGTGAGCTGGGCGCCGCGGAAGTAGTTGCCCCCGCCGATGACGACGGCGACCTGCGTACCGTCGCGCACGACGTCGGCGATGGCGACGGCGATGGCGCGCACCGTCGGCGGGTCGACGCCCAGGCCCGTGCCGCCGGCGAAGGCCTCGCCGGAGAGCTTGAGCAGGACGCGGGTGTAGCCGCCCGGCTCGTCCTGCGACGACGAGGAGGCCGCCTCGGGAGTGGTGGTCATCGAGGCGGCCTCCTGTCGGACGTGCGGGTGGTCGGGCGAGACGCTAGCGCCCGCCGCTCAGGCGGCTCAGGCCTGCCCGACCTTGAAGCGCGCGAAGCCGGTGACCCGGGCGCCCGCCTCCTCGAGGACCTTGCCGACCGTCTTCTTGGCGTCCTTGGCGAAGGCCTGCTCGACGAGGACGTTCTCCTTGAAGAAGCCGTTCACGCGACCCTCGACGATCTTGGGCAGCGCCTGCTCCGGCTTGCCCTCCTCGCGGGCGGTGGCCTCGGCGATCTCGCGCTCCTTGGCGACGACGTCCTCGCTGACCTCCTCGCGGTTGGCGAAGCGGGGGGCGAACGCCGCGATGTGCTGGGCGACGTCCTTGCCGACCTGCTCGAGGTCGCCGCTGCCGGTCAGCGCGACGAGCACGCCGACCTGCGGGGGCAGGTCGGGGTTCGTCTTGTGCAGGTAGAGGCCGACGTGGTCGCCGGACAGGCTGGCCACGCGACGGACCTCGATCTTCTCGCCGAGGGTCGCGTTGGCCTCGTCGAGGACGTCCTTGACCGACTTGCCGTCGACCGTGACGTCCTGCAGGGCGGTGACGTCGTTGACGCCGGCCGCCGCGGTGACGACCTGCTCGGCCAGGGCCTGGAAGCGCTCGCCCTTGGCGACGAAGTCGGTCTCGCAGTTGAGCTCGAGCAGCGTGCCGCTCGTGCCGTCGAGCTTGGCGGCCACCAGGCCGTTGCTGGCCGAGCGGCCCTCGCGCTTCGCGACGCCCTTGAGGCCCTTGATGCGGAGCTGCTCGACGGCCTTGTCGAAGTCGCCGTCGGCCTCGACGAGCGCGTTCTTGCAGTCGGTCATGCCGGCGCCGGTGGCCTCGCGCAGGCGCTTGATGTCAGCGGCGGAGATCGCCATGTGTCGTGGTCTCTCTTCGTCTCGGTCGACGGGTCTCGTCGCGGGTCAGGCGGAGGGGGCGGCGGTGCCGTCGGTGCTCGACTCCGGCCCGACGTTGCTCTCGGCGTTGGCGTTGCTCCAGGCGGCGCCCTCGACCGGGGCGCTGTCGACGCCCGCGGCCGCGGCGGCGTCGCCGCTGGTCAGGGCCTCGGCCGGCGCGGCGGGGGTGCCGCCCTGCAGCAGCTCCTGCTCCCACTCCGGCAGCGGCTCGCCGGCGCCCAGCTCGGCACCGGCCGGCTTGACGTCGTCGCTGCTGGCGCCGGCGCGGGCGCGCAGGCCCTCGGCGACGGCGTCGGCCACCACGCGGGTGAGCACCTGGATGGAGCGGATGGCGTCGTCGTTGCCCGGGATCTTGTAGTCGACGACGTCGGGGTCGCAGTTGGTGTCGAGGATCGCGACGACCGGGATGCCGAGCTTGCGGGCCTCGTCGACGGCGAGGTGCTCCTTGTTGGTGTCGACGATCCAGACCGCGCTCGGGGTGCGGGTCATCTCGCGGATGCCGCCCAGGGTGCGCTCGAGCTTCTTGCGCTCGCGGTCGAGGACGAGCGCCTCCTTCTTCGTCAGCACCGTGGTGCCGCCGGTCTGCTCGATGAGCTCGAGCTCCTTGAGGCGCTGCAGCCGCTTGTAGACGGTCTGGAAGTTCGTGAGCATGCCGCCGAGCCAGCGCTCGGTGACGTACGGCATCCCGACCCGGGTGGCCTGCTCGACGATCGACTCCTGCGCCTGGCGCTTGGTGCCGACGAACAGGATGGTGCCGCCGTGGGCGACCGTCTCCTTGACGAAGTCGTAGGCGCGGTCGATGTAGCCCAGGGTCTGGGTCAGGTCGATGATGTAGATGCCGTTGCGCTCGGTGAAGATGAAGCGCTTCATCTTGGGGTTCCAGCGCTTGGTCTGGTGCCCGAAGTGCGCGCCGCTCTCGAGCAGCTGGCGCATGGTGACGACTGCCATGGAAGATCTCTCTGCTATTCCCACGTCGGCGCGCACCCACTGATCAGGCGGGCGCGTCCGCGTGGCGTCGGTTGTCGCCGTTCCCCGGACGGGGCTCGGCCCTGGTGCCCCTGCTCGCGCCGACTCCTCGCGGAGACCGGTGGCGCTCGCTGTGCGTGGGGCGCGCGAAGTCGACCCGGCGGACCGGATCGCTGCCACGAGTGTACGGGTTGCCGTCCACAGGCTGCTCCCGCGCGCTGTCGCGGCGGCACCTGGTTGCGCACGCTGCCGCTGTCGTCCTGGTCGAGGAGGTGGCGGTCGTGGTGCGTGCGCTGGTGCTGGTGCTGCTGTGGGTGGCGGTGGGTGCTGCCCCTGCCGCGGCGGACACCGGTCCGTGGGGGTGGCCGCTGGCCGGCCCGCGGGAGGTGGCGCGCGGGTTCGACCCGCCGGCCTCCCGCTACGGCACCGGCCACCGCGGTGTCGACCTGTCGTCCTCCGCCGGCGCGGCTGTGCGCGCGTCGGCGGCCGGCCGCGTCACCTACGCCGGCCGGCTGGCCGGGCGCGGGGTGGTCGTGGTGACGCACGGGTCGCTGCGGACCACCTACGAGCCGGTGGTGGCGGCAGTGCGGGTCGGCCAGGCCGTCGCGCTGGGCGAGGTGGTCGGGCGGCTGTCGGTCGGTCACGCCGGGTGCCCGACGCAGGCCTGCCTGCACTGGGGCCTGCGCCGGGGTGAGGAGTACCTCGACCCGGTGCGCCTGGTGGCTCGGGGGCCGGTGCGGCTGCTCCCGCTGGACGGCTCGGCGGCGCGGTCCGGGGCTCGTGCCGGCGTGCGGGTGGCCGCCCCTGCGGCGGGCGCGGCACCGCCCGGCGCCCCCGCTGACGCCTCGACGCCCCTCGCGCCGCGCCACGTCGAGGAGCCGTCCTGGTCGGTGCGGGCCGCGGAGGCGCCGCTCGGTGCCGCCGCCCTCGCGGCGCTGGTCGTCGGGATCGGCCTGCTCGCGCGGCCACGCCCGCGGCCACCCGCGCCGGTGAGCGGCGGGGTGGCGGCACCGGCGGCGCCGCCGGCCGAGCTGCCGGTGGGCGAGCCGGGGCTGCTGCTCGACCTGGACGCCGCGCGGGCCCGGCGGCAGGCCGCCTCGTGACACGGCCGCCGGAGGAGGTGGACGATGGTGAGCGTGATGCCGCTGCAGGTGCCGCCTGCTCCGCGCGACCTTCGCGTCCTCATGACGCCGGGCGTCGACGTCGACCGGCGCAACCACCGCCAGCTCCACCACCGGCGAGCGCATGGGCGCGAGCTCCTGCTGCTGGCGGCTCGAGCTCGACCCGCTCCTGCTGGTCGTGCACCGGCTGGCCGGCTCCGCGTACGAGGTCGTGGCGCAGCACCACGACGTGGTGGAGCTGGACGAGCCGGTGCCGGTGGCGTTCCGGCTCGGTGACCTGCTCGACTAGTCGCTGTCGGAGAGCTTCCCGCGCAGCTGCAGCACGGCCTTGGTGTGCATCTGGCAGATGCGGCTCTCGGTGACGCCGAGCACCTGGCCGATCTCGGCGAGCGTGAGGCCCTCGTAGTAGTAGAGCGTCACGACGATCTTCTCGCGCTCCGGCAG
>DATMKB010000282.1:0-4627 GCA_035553635.1 Mycobacteriales bacterium | reverse complement strand
CCGACGACGGCCGCTGCATGCGGCTGCGCCGCGTCGAGGTCGCCGACCCGCAGGTGGGCGCCGCCCTGCGCGCGTTGTGGACCCGGGCCGGCGGCACCCACGACCCGCTCGTCGAGGACCTGCTGCAGCTGCCGCACGACGGCGGCCGGCTGCGCCACCGGTACCTCGCCGACGCCGTCGGCTGAGCGGCTAGGCCTCCGCGCGGCGGTCCTCGAGGAAGTACGCGCCGAGCGTGCCGGCGAGCGCGGCGAACACGCCCACCGAGTAGCCCGCCAGCACGACGTCGAGCACCCGGGCGAGCGCCGCCTCCTCCTGCATCGGCTGGCCGGCCACCGTCACCAGCGCGGCTGCGTAGAGCGCGTCGCCGTAGTCGTCGAAGACGCCGTAGACGAGGAGCAGCTGGCTCGCGGCGAGCACGACGATCGCCGAGACGGCGGCCAGCCAGCCGAGCCGGGACGACAGGATGCGCGCGGCCGAGCGGGACGAGCGCACCGCCGACGACACCACCCGCCCGGCGCGCGCCACGCGCAGGACGAGCACGAGCCGGACGAAGCGCAGGAACGGCACGGCGAGGAACACCAGCTGCCACCAGTTGCGGCGCAGGAACCGCGCGGACGACGGTGCCACGAGCAGCCGGAGCAGGAACTCCGCGACGAAGACCGCCCAGAGCACCCAGCCGACGGCGGTGAGCGCCCGCTGCACGCCCGGCGCGGTGGCGAGCGTCTGCCCGAGGACGACGAGCAGGAACAGGACGCCGAGGACGCTCATCGGCGCGTCGAGCCGCGCGGCGACGACGTCCGCCCACCGCTCGCGCGCCGCGGGCGGCAGCCTCAGCACCCGCCGCGCGCGGGTCAGCGGCAGGTCCTCGTCGGCGCAGGTCACGAGCGAGCGCGCGGCGTCGTCGGTCGTCACGCCGCGTCCCTACCCACCGCGCGGACGGGGCGGTGCGGGCCGGTAGTCTCGCCGCTCGTGACCGGTCCTGACTTCGTGAAGAAGGTCTACGTCCCCGTCGGCATGCTGACCGTCCTGGTGATGGTCGTGCTGTCCTTCGTCGTCGACGAGCCGGTCAGCGGGGACGTCGTGGGCGCGGTCCTCGGCGGCGTGCTGTACGGCCTGCCGCTGCTGTGGCTGCTCACGCGCCGCAGCACCCGCTCCGGCCAGTAGCCCGGCGGGAGCGCCCCGCGGTCCTGCGGGGCCCGCGCTCCCCCCTCGCGAGCACGGACCCCGCCGACCGCTGGGTCAGCAGCGGGTGGACGAGCCCCCCTCGGGCTCGACCACCCGCTGGTCAGGGGGCTGTCAGCCGGCCTCGGCGGCCGGCTGGCTCGAGCGGTCGGGCGAGCTCCGCTCGGCGGGCGGCGCGCTGCGCTGCGCCGGGACGGCGCGCGCCGCGGCGGACCCGTTGCCGTCGCGCAGCGCCGTGGAGAGCCAGAGCTCGAGCGCGGCGCGCCCGGCGCGGACCTCCTGCTCGAGCCGGTCGCCGACCGGCACCAGCCGGCCGAGCCCGGCCGGCGCGCGGTCGTCCTCCGGCAGGTCGGGCAGGCCGGGGTGCAGGGCGCGCACGGCGGCCGCGGTCACGTGCAGCACGAGGCAGACGAGCCCCAGCGCGAGCAGGCCGACCGCCGTCAGCACCACGTCCTCGGTCACCGTCGCCGTCCGCACCGCTGCCTGCTCCGTCCTGCGCGAGGCCGCCCGCGCGACCGCTGTGCCGCCGATACTGCGCCTCCGTGCGGCCGGAGTCAGCCGTTCCGGCAGAGATGACCCGCTCGGGCCACCCGTCAGGGGCTGCGCGGCAGGTCGACGGTGACGACGAGCCCGCCCTCGGGCGGCGCGACGGCGCTCACCGCTCCCCCGTGCGCCGTGGCGACCGAGCGCACGATCGCCAGGCCCAGCCCCGCGCCGCGCCGCGCCGTCCGGGCGGCGCCCGAGCGCCGGAACGGCTCGAACAGGTGCGGGACGTCGTCGGCGGGCACCACCGGGCCGGAGCTGGAGACCTGGAGCCGGGCCCGCCCCTGCACGGTGCCCGTGTCGACCCGCAGCCAGCCGCCCGGCAGGTTGTGCCGCACCGCGTTCTCGACGAGGTTGCCGGCGAGCCGCTCGAGCAGGACCCGGTCGCCGAGGACGCCGGCGGGCGCTCGCGAGCTCGCCACCTGCAGGCCGCGCGCGGCGGCCTCGCCCTGCACGGCCGACAGCGCCGTCGCCGCGACCTCGTGCAGCTCGACGCGCTCGCGGTGCGGCAGCCCCTCGACCTGCAGGCGGTCGCTGCGGGCGAGCAGCAGGAGCGCGTCGACGAGCCGGTCCGCCCGCTCCGTGGCGTCCCGCACCACCTCGGCGGCGGCCCGCAGGTCCTCCGCGGACGCGTCCGGGTCGGCCAGGGCGACGTCCACCTCCGTGCGCATGACCGCGAGCGGCGTGCGGAGCTCGTGCGAGGCGTCGGCGACGAAGCGGCGCTGCGCCTCGAAGGAGCCCTGCAGCCGGTCGAGCATCGCGTCGAAGACGTCGGCCAGCTCGCGCAGCTCGTCGCGCGGGCCGGTCAGGGCGATGCGGGCGTCCAGCTGCTCGGCCGACAGCCGCCGCGCGGTGGCGGTGATGTCCTGCAGCGGCCGCAGCACCCGGCCGGCCAGCACGTACGAGGCGGCGAGCCCGCCGGCCCCGAGCAGGAGCAGCGCCCACAGGCCCTGCCGCACCAGCTGCTGCACCGCCTCGGCGCCCAGCCGCTCCTGGAACTCCTCGAGCGTCAGCAGCTGGCCGGACGGCAGCCGGACCGCGAGCCCCCGCGGGAGGTCGAGGGTGCCGGCCGACAGCGCCCGCTCGACGAGCACCGCCGACAGGACGAGCAGCAGCAGGCCGACGCCGAGCGCCACGGACGCGTAGACGAGCGTGAGCCGCCAGCGCAGCGTCGTGCGGTCGCTCACGGCGCCGCCAGCCGGTAGCCCTGGCCGACGACGGTCTGCACCACCTGCGGCTCGCCGAGCTTCTTGCGCAGCGTCATGACGGTGACCCGGACGGTCGTGGTGGCCGGGTCGGCGAACTCGTCCCAGACCCGCTCGAGCAGCTCCTCGCCGCTCACCACCGCGCCGTCCGCGCGCAGCAGCACCTCGAGCACCCCGAGCTCCTTGCGGGTGAGCGGCAGCGGCGTGCCGTCGCGCTGGGCGGTGCGGCGGGCCGGGTCGAGGGTCAGCCCGCCCGGGCCGCGCAGCACCGGCGGCGCCGGCGGCGTGGCGCGCCGGCCGAGGGCGCGGACGCGGGCCACCAGCTCGCTGAAGGCGAAGGGCTTGCCGAGGTAGTCGTCGGCGCCGAGCTCGAGCCCGGCGACGCGGTCGGCCAGCGACGAGGCGGCGGTGAGCAGGAGCACCCGGGTGAGCGCGCCCTCGCCCGCGAGGTGGCGCAGGACGTCGTCGCCCGACATCCCGGGCAGGTCGCGGTCCAGGACGAGGACGTCGTAGCGCGTGACGAGCGCCTTCTCCAGTCCGGTGTCGCCGTCGTGGGCGACGTCGACCGCCATGCCCTCGCGGCGCAGGCCCCGCGCGACGGCGTCGGCCAGCTGCACCTCGTCCTCCACCACGAGCACGCGCACGCAGCGACGCTATCTGCCCGCGACATCACCCGTTCGCCGCCGCCTGCACCGCGGCGCCCGTGGGTACCGTCGGGAGGTGCGCGCCCCCACCGCTCCGGAGCTGCGCCGCGGCGTGCTCGCGGTGTCGGTGCTCCACGACCTCGACGTCGAGCCCGCACCCCTCGGCGTCGCGCTGCCGGGCACCCCCACGGTCTGGGTGCCCGAGGGCGAGTGCCGGCGGGCGCTGGCCGGCCGCGACCCGGAGAGCGACGAGGGCCGGCTGCGCCTGGCGTCCTGGCTGCTCGCCCGCCGGTGGGCCGCCGACCTCGTGCACCGCGCGGGCCGCGAGCACCTGCTGCTCGCCCTGCGCCCGGTCGGCCTGCCGGTCGAGCACCTGCTGCACCCGGGCCTGGACTGGGTGCGGGTGCGCGTCATGGGCGACGCGCTCGACCTCGGGCTGGGCGCCGTCGGCCTCGACCCGGGCGACCCGGACCGCGTCGTGCTGCTGCCCCCGACGGCGCTCGAGGCGGCGGGCGTCGACCCGGCGGCCGCCTGGACGGGTGCCGCGCGCGAGCTGGAACGGCTCGGCGCGCTCGCGGCCGAGCGCCTGGCGGCCGACCCCCGGGGCCAGCTCCGGCCGCTCGGCGACTGCGACGTCGTGACCCTGCTCGGCTCGCGGGCGCTGCGCACCTCCCTGGCCACCGCGGCCGGGGGGATGGCGGCGGTCGTCGCTCCGATGCGGCGGCGCGGCTGGACGCAGCTGGCCCTCATCGACCCCGCCTTCGGGCCGGCCGCGGCGGCGGCCACGGCTGCCGAGGACCGCGGCTTCCCGCGGCCCGTCCTGCTCACCGCCGACGAGCTGACCCTCGTCCCCGAGGGCGGGCGCCCCGCGCAGGTGCCCCTGCGCGACCCGGCCGCCGACCGGCCCTGGGAGCGGGACGTCCTCTACCGGTGACCTGGCCGGTCGGCGGCCGGGTCGCGCAGGTGCCCCTGCGCGGGGCGCCCGCCCTCGGGGACGAGGGTCAGCTCGTCGGCGGTGAGCAGGACGGGCCGCGGGAAGCCGCGGTCCTCGGG
>DATMKB010000281.1:0-4727 GCA_035553635.1 Mycobacteriales bacterium | reverse complement strand
CGGGGGAGGGCGGCGCGCAGGACGCCGTCGTCGTCGCGGTGATCGACAGCGGGTTCTCCCCGTACCACGAGGACTACCTGGCCTCGACCATGCCGCAGGCCGAGGACGACGACCCGGGCAACGACCTGCCGCTCGACCGGCCGCCGCACGAGTGGCTGCCCGGGTTCCCCGCGCCGTCGGCCTTCGCCTCCTACGACCCCCTGCGCATCGACGTCGCCGGCGTCGAGTCCGGAGCGGCCACCCCGGCGGCGCTGGCGGCGGGCGACGAGGCGCAGTGGGCGACCGTCCGGCAGTCGACCTCCGACGCCGTCCGCTACCGCTACCTGCCGGGCACCAAGGTGGTGGGCGCCCTGGCGTTCGGCACCGGCCGCGTCCTGCAGCCGACCAGCGCGCACGGCATGGGGTCGGCGTCGTCGGCCGTGGGCAGCCGCTACGGCACTTGCCCATCGTGCCTGCTGGTGTTCCTGCAGTACGGCGGCGCCTCGACGGCGGAGGACGCCATCGAGTGGGCGATGGACCAGCCGTGGATCGACGTCATCACGAACTCGTACGGCTTCAGCCTGGTCAACCGCGACCGCTTCTACGCCGGCTCCGACACCGAGGCGCAGCGCGAGGCGGTCGAGCGCGGCCAGCAGGTGTTCTTCTCCGCCGGCAACGGCCAGGAGAACGCGTTCCTCGCGCCGAACGCGACGCTGTTCAGCTCGCAGGAGGGCCCCGACTGGATCGTCACCGTGACGGCGACGCACCCGCGCAACAAGGGCAGCTTCACCGGCACCGGCAAGCCCGCCGACGTCGCCGGCCTCGGCGTCGACTACCCGACGTCGTACGGCGCGACGAGCACCACGAACGGCGGCAGCTTCAGCGGCACGAGCAACGCCACGCCGCAGGTCGCGGGCCTGTACGCCGAGGCGCTGTCGCGGCTGCGCACCGCGCTGCCCGGCCCGTCGCGCGTCCAGGAGGACGGCGTCGTCGCCCGCGGGCCGGCCGGCTGCGGCGCGGCGCGCCCGGACTGCGAGCTCGCCGACGGCGTGGTCACCGGCCGGGAGATGCGCGACCGGCTCCTGCAGAGCTCGGTGTCCACCGGCAACGGCTTCGACGTCGGCTCGCAGGGCCTGGTCGGCCCGTCGCCGCGCGTCCTCGACACCTGGCGCGCCGCGGAGGGCCACGGCACGTGGTTCGGCCGCTGGGCCAAGGACCGCGTCGACCGCTACGAGGACGAGCTCGACCGGCTCGTGCAGCCGGTGCTCGGCACCGCCGCGGCGCCGGCCCGGCCGGCGGGGGAGCGGGAGTACTTCGTCGCCGACTCCGCCTGCCGCCAGCACCTGTGGGGCAGCTGGGACGGCGGCTACTGGGACGGCGAGGAGGCGCTGCCCTCCGCGGACCCGCAGCAGCCGACCCGCACCTTCCTCGGCGGTCCCTGCCGCTCCCTCCCGCAGCTGCTCAGCCGCGAGAACCCGACGTCGTGACGCGCACCTAGGCTCGCGGGATGACCGATCTCAGCAGCAAGCCGACCGTCGAGGTCCCGGGCGGCGAGCCCCCGGCCTCCCTGCAGGTGGAGGACCTCGTGACCGGCGAGGGCCGCGAGGCCGTCGCCGGCACCACCTGCACGATGCAGTACGTCGGCCACTCGTGGTCGACGGGCGCGCAGTTCGACGCGTCCTGGGACCGCGGTGAGCCCTTCACCTTCCCGCTGGGCGCCGGCCGGGTCATCCGCGGCTGGGACGAGGGCGTGGCCGGCATGAAGGTCGGCGGCCGGCGCCGGCTCACCATCCCGCCGTCGCTGGGCTACGGCTCCCGCGGCGCCGGGTCGGTCATCAAGCCGGACGAGACGCTCGTCTTCGTCGTCGACCTGCTCGACGTCAGGTAGCCGGGCGGGCCAGGCGGGTGGGCGTGGAGCGCCCGCGCAGCACCGCCTCCCCGCACGCGACCCACTCCTGCGACTCCTCGCCGGCGGCGGCCACGACGTCGCCGTCGGCGAGCACCCGCCCCTCGGCCCGCTTCGCCAGCTCGGTGAGGCGGGCCGCGGCGTTCACGGGGTCGCCGATCACCGTGTACTCGAACCGCTCCTCGGTGCCGACGTGCCCGGCCACCACCGTCCCGGCGCTGACGCCGACGGCGGCCTGCAGGGGCAGCGGCGCGAGCTCGCGGCACAGCGCGCGGGCAGCGGCGAGGGCGCAGGCGGCGGCGTCCTCGCGCCGGTCGGGGGCGCCGAAGACGCACAGCGCGGCGTCGCCCTCGAACTTGTTCACCCACCCGTGGTGGTCGGTGACCACCCGCACGACGACGCCGAAGAACTCGTTGAGGCGGCGGACCACCTCCTCCGGCTCCGTCTCCACCGCGAGCGCCGTCGAGCCGACGACGTCGACGAACAGCACGGCGACGTCACGCCGCTCCCCGCCGAGCTGCACGCCCTGCTCGAGCGACAGGCGCGCCGCCTCGGTGCCCACCTGGCGGCCGAACAGGTCGCGCAGCCGCTCCCGCTCGCGCAGCCCGGCCACCATCGCGTTGAAGCCGCTCTGCAGCTGGCCGATCTCGCTGACGTCGACGACCCGGACCCGGACGTCGAACCGGCCCTCGCCCACCGCGCGCAGGGCGGAGGCGACCGCCTGCACCGGCTCGCTGACGGTGCGGGCCGCGACGTCCATCGCCACCAGCCCGACCAGCAGCGCCACCGCGCACAGGAACAGCACCGGCAGCGGACCGGTCGGCCGGCTCGCGTCGTCGGGGACCACCGCGAGGGCGATGCCGAGCAGGGGGATGCCGGTGCCGAGGGCCCACGACAGCAGGACGCGCCGCCGCACCCCCAGCACCACCGGGGGAGGGTCGCTCTGCTCCGCCATGGCCTCGGCGACGAGGGGGCGCACGAGGCGCTCGGCGACGAGGTAGCAGAGGGCGCACGTGGTGGCCCCGCCCGCGGCCACCGTGACGGCCACCTCCAGCCCCCCGACGAGGCTGGCCGGCAGGTTGAGGGCGGCGAAGACGACCACGGCGACCGACCACAGCACCCCGTACAGCCGCACGAGGCGGGCCGGCATGCGCATCGTCACGCGCCGGTCCTCGAGGCCCGGCTCCTCGTCCCGGCGCATCCAGCGCAGGACGCGACGGCGCAGGACGATGCTGCCGACCGTGCCGACGACCAGGGCCAGCAGCAGGTAGCCGCCCGCCACGATCGTGTTGACCAGGGTCAGCACGGCGCTGTCGGTGGGCCGGGGCGGGATGACGAAGACGAGGTAGACGAAGACCACGGCGGCGCCGAGCACGTTCGAGCCGATCATCGCCACGGTCATCCGCGCGGTGACCCGCCGGGCCGTGCGCCGCCGGCGGCGCCGCACGTCGGTCATGCCAGCAGCCCGGCGGCGTGCCGGCCGGCGGCCTCGACGACGACCCGGTCGCCTTCCTCGCCGCCGCGGCCCATCGTGGACAGCCACGGCGCCCAGGGCCGCAGGACGTCGCGCAGGTCGTCGTCGGGCACCTCGAGGAGGCGGTGCCGGGCCAGCCGGTCGCCGACCGGTGCCACGAGGCCGGCGGCCGAGGCCGGGACGACGACGTCGGCCGGTGCGAGCGCGACCCGCCCGTACGCGGTGAGGCTGTGGTGGCTCACGCCGCGGTGGCGCGGGCGCGGGTCGGCCTCCGACAGGCGCAGGACGGCGACGGGGCGCCCGCCCACCACCGCCGCGGCGTTGACGGCCTCGCCCGCGGCGACGCCGGAGAACCCCCACGCGGTGCCGGTGCCGAGGTTGCCCGGCCCCTGCGCCACGACGACGACGTCCGCCTCGAGCACCCGCACGGCCGCCAGCAGCCCGGAGTGCAGGGTCACGGCCTCGAGGTCGCCGCCGAAGGCCTGGCCGACCGTGACCGTGCCGGCGAGCCTCCCGGGCGCCTCGCCCGACACCAGGGCCGCCGCGGTGCGGGAGAACCACAGGGGCAGCGCACCGCCGTCGGTCATGACGTACGCGACGCGGGTGCCCGGCCGGGCGTCGAGGACCCCGGCCAGCACGGCCGGCAGGGAGGAGTGCAGGTCGGCGACGACGACGGGCGTGCCGGGCAGCGGCCGGTCGTCGGCGACGAGCGCGTGCGTGGGGGCGTCCGGCTCGTCGGCGCCGAGCACCACCGCCTGCAGCGGCGTGTACCGGGCCTTGACCAGGTGGCCCGGCCCGGAGCGGTCCGGCGGCAGCCGGTCCGGCAGCGCGACGACGAGGGCGTAGCCGCCCGTGCCCAGCCCGAGGTCGGTGGCGGTGGTGCTGACCAGGACGGCGTCGCCGGGCGCCGGGTCGCCGACCAGGGCCGGGTAGGCGAGCGCCCGGGCGGTGCCCCCGGCCTCGAGGGCGACGTCGAGCTCGACGGCCCCGCGCCACCGGGCACGCTCGCCGCGCACCGTGCCGCGGCGCCAGGTGATCACCTCGGGAGGGTAGCGGTGGGCTAGCGTCGCGCCCCGTGTCGGCGAGGAAGACCGAGCGGCTGCTCAACCTGGTCATCTGCCTGCTCGCGACCCGGCGCTACCTGACCGTCCAGCAGATCCGCGCCGCGGTGCCCGGCTACGAGTCGGGCTCCGAGGAGGCCTTCCGCCGGATGTTCGAGCGGGACAAGGAGGAGCTGCGCGAGCTCGGCATCCCGCTCGAGACGGGCAGCCACAGCTCGGCGCACGACGACGAGGTCGGCTACCGCATCGCCCGCCGCGACTACGAGCTGCCCGAGATCAGCCTCGAGCCCGACGAGGCGGCCGCCCT
>DATMKB010000280.1:0-4875 GCA_035553635.1 Mycobacteriales bacterium | reverse complement strand
GACGACGTCGTCGTCGGTGGAGTCGGACGCGGGAGCGCTGACGGTCCCGGCGTCGGCCCCGGCCGGCGCCGAGGGGGACGCCGAGGGCGACGCCGAGGCGTTGGGGCTCGGGGTGCTGCTGCGCGAGGGCGCCGCGGACGTGGTGGCGGGCGCCGGCGCGCCGGGAGCGCGCGCCGGGGCGGCGGCCGGCGAGGCGCTGCGGGCCGGTGCGGGCGTGGCGGTCGCGCTGGTGGTCGCCGGGGTGGCGGGGGTGTCGGCGGTGGCGGTGGCCGGGTCGTCCTGCAGCACCGGCACGGTCTTCTCGACGCAGGCGAAGGCGACCGGGTCGCCGCCGGCGAGCGCGACGACGCGGGCGGCGGCCTCGTCGAGGCGGCTCTCGGGCAGCCGGCCGTCGCGCACGGCGTCGACGAGGGCGTCGCGCATGCGGGTGGCGGCGGTGGGGTCGACGCGCAGCACGGCGCCGGAGGCGAGCACGGTGTCGGCGCCGGCCGCGATGGCGTCGACGGCCGCCTCGGGGAAGTCGCGCTCGGGGTAGATCGCGCCCATGCCGATGCTGTCGGTCATCGCGACGCCGTCGAAGCCCATGTCGCGCAGGAGCGCGTAGGTGCGGGGCGACATGCTCGCCGGCAGGTCGGGGTCGAGCGCGGCGTAGGACAGGTGGTTGAGCATGACCACCGGGGCGCCGGCGTCGACGGCCTCCTGGAACGGCGCGAGGTCGGTCTCGCGCAGCTCCTCGAGCGTCGCGTCGACGACGGTGCCCTCGCGGTGCGTGTCGGTGGTGGAGCGGCCGTGGCCGGGGAAGTGCTTGACCGTCGGGATGACGCCCGCGTCGTCGAGGCCGCGGGCGAAGGCCAGGCCGTACTCCGCCGCCTCGTCCGGGTCGCCGCTGAAGGCGCGGTCGCCGATGATCCCGTCGCTGCGGCCGGCGTCGAGGTCGAGCAGGGGTGCGAGGTCGAGGTCGACCCCGTGCTCGCGCAGCTGCGCGCCGAGGTCGGCGGCGAAGGCGCGCACCTGGGCGGGAGTGCTGCGGGACGCCAGGCGGCGGGGAGACGGCGTGCCGCCGATGAGGGACCGGAAGTCCGAGACGCGGCCGGCCTCCTCGTCGGTGGACAGCAGCAGCGGCCGGCCGGCGGCCTGCTCGCGGATGCCGGCGACGAGCGCGGCGAGCTGCTCCTCGTCCTCGATGTTGCCGTCGTTGACGAAGATGCCGCCGACGCCGAGGTCGACGACCTCCGCGAGCAGCGGGTCGTCAGGCTCGGTGACCTCGGCGAGCCCGACGTGCAGCACCACCGCCGCGCGCGCCTTCAGCGGGGCGGGAGTGCACTCGGGGGCCGAGGACGGGCGCGCGTCGGCGACGCTGCGCAGCGGCCCCGCGCTCTCCATCTGCCCGCACGCCGCGAGCGCCCCGACCAGCAGGAGGGCGGCGGCTCCGGCGGGACCGGGACGGAGGGGGCGCACAGGCCGAGGGTAGGCCAGACCGCCCGGCCGGCCGGTCAGGCGGCGGCGGGACCGCCGAGCGGGCGGCGGGCCGGCCGCTCGGCCACGGTGAGGGCCGGCAGCAGCGGCTGCACGAGCGGTCCGATGCCGAGCGCGTAGACCACCGTGCCGACGCCGACGGTTCCGCCGAGGGCCACGCCGGCCGCGAGCACGGTGAGCTCGATGCCGGTGCGCACCGCCCGGACGCTGTGGCCGCGGGCCGCGATGCCGGTCATGAGGCCGTCGCGGGGTCCGGCGCCGAGCCGGGCGCCGATGTACGCGGCGGTGGCCACGGCGTTGAGCCCGACGCCCGCGGCCAGCGCGAGGGCGCGCACGCCCAGCCCGTCGAGGTCGGGCAGCAGGCCGAGGAACACGTCGAGCGAGGTGCCGACGAGCAGCGCGTTGGCCACCGTGCCGACGCCGGGGCGCAGGCGCAGCGGCACCCACAGCAGCAGGACCAGCCCGCTCATGAGCACCACCCAGGTGCCGATGGACAGGCCGGTGGACCGGGCCAGCCCCTGGTGCAGGACGTCCCACGGCGCGGTGCCCAGCCCAGCCTCGACGACGAGCGCGAGGCTGAGGCCGTAGAGCAGCAGGCCGAGGTGCAGCTGGAGGAGGCGGCGGGGGAGCCGCCGGTCGGTCCGGTCCATGTGGAGACTGTCGCGGGCCGGTGGCCTCGACATCAAGGGCCAATCCGAGGACAGTGGCCTGCGTGACCTCCGTCTCCGGCGTCCACCTCGCCCGGCTGCTCGCCGACTGGCGGCTGGCGCTGCCGAGCGGGCCCGCCTACGCCCGGCTCGCCGCCGCGGTGCGCGCGCTGCTCGTCGACGGGCGGCTGCCGCTCGCCGCCCGGCTGCCGGCCGAGCGCGAGCTGGCCACCCGCCTCGGCGTCAGCCGCACCACCGTCACCGCCGCCTACGACGCGCTGCGCGCCGACGGCTACCTGCACGCGCGCCAGGGCGCCGGCACCTTCACCGCGCTGCCCGACGAGCACGTGCACCAGGTGGCCGGCTGGACCGCGGTCCGGTCGGCACCGGGCCTCGACCTCGCAGTGGCGAGCTCCGAGGCGCTGCCCGGCGTCGTCGAGGCGGCAGTGGCGCGGGCCGTCCCGCGGCTGGGCCGGCACCTGCGCGGCCACGGCTACGACGTGCTCGGCCTCGTGGAGCTGCGCGAGGCCGTCGCGGCCCGCTACGCCGCCCGCGGGCTGCCCACCTCGCCCGACCAGGTCGTCGTCACGGCGGGCGCGCTCGCCGCCACCGGGCTGGTGGCCCGCGCGCTGCTCGGCCCGGGCGACCGCGTGGTGGTCGACACGCCGACCTACCCGAACGCCCTCGACGTCGTCCGGCGCGCGGGCGGGCGCCTGGCCGGCGTCGCGCTCGACGACGACGGCTGGGACCTCGAGCGGGTCGAGGCCGCCTACCGCTCGGCCCTGCCGCGGCTCGGCCACGTCGTCGCCGACTTCGCCAACCCCACCGGCCACGTGCTCCCCGAGGCCGACCGGGCCCGCCTCGTGCGCGCGGCGGCCTGCGCCGGCACGACGCTGGTCGTCGACGAGACGCTCGCCGACGTCTGGCTCGACGCGCCGCCCCCGCCGCCGGTCGCGGCCTTCGACGACGACGACGGCGTCGTCACCGTCGGGTCGCTGAGCAAGTCGCACTGGGGCGGCCTGCGGGTGGGCTGGGTGCGCGCGCCTCGCGGCCTGGTGGCCCGGCTCGCGGAGTCGCGCAGCGCGCTCGACCTCGCCCCGCCGGTGCTGGAGCAGCTCGTGGCCGCAGAGCTGCTCGCCGACGAGGACGCGCTCGACCGCCGCCGGGCGCTCCTGCGCGCGCGCCGCGCCGCCCTGGCCGCCGGGCTGCAGGAGCACTGCCCGGGCTGGACCTGGCGGGAGCCGGCGGGCGGGCTCGTGCTGTGGGTGCGGCTGGACGCGCCGGTCGCGACGGCGCTCGCGGCGGCGGCCGAGCGGCACGGCGTGCGCCTGGTGCCCGCCGGCCGGTTCTCGGTCGACGGCACGGGGGAGCGGCACGTGCGGGTGCCCTTCGCGCTGCCGGAGCCGGTGCTGGCCGACGCCGCCCGGCGCCTGGCCGCCGCCCGTGCCGAGCTCGACGGCGTGCGGGGCGTCCCGCTCGCCGCGGTGACGTGAGCGGGCGGCTCGCCGCCGAGCTGGCGGAGGTGCGGGCGCTCGTCGCCCGGCTGGAGCGCGACCTCGCGGAGGTCGTGGCCGCGTCCGAGGGCTCCAACGCCGACGACGAGCACGACCCGGAGGGCGCCACCATCGGCTTCGAGCGCGCCCAGCTGCAGGCCGTGCTCGACGCCGCCCGGCGCCGGGAGGCCGACGTCCGGCGGGCGCTCGACGCCGCGCAGGACGGCACGTACGGCACCTGCGAGGCCTGCGGCGGCCCGATCGGCGAGGAGCGGCTCGCGGCGCGGCCGGCGACCCGGACCTGCGTGCGCTGCGCGCGGTGACGCGATCGTGATGCGCGCCTGCTCCACCCGGGGCCCGCGCTGTGCGACAACTGCTGCGTGCGCCCCCGACTGCTCGCCGCCTCGCTGACCCTGCTCGCCGTCACCGCCACCGCCTGCGGTGGCGACGACACCGACGTCGCCACCTCGACCGCCGGCGCGACGTCGTCGCCGACGGCGCCGGCCACCGCCGCGGCGCCGTCCCCGACCGCCACGAGCACGCCGTCCGCCGGGGCGGCCGACGCCGCGGAGGGCGAGTTCAGCCTCTCGCCGTCGACGGCCGAGGTCGCCGGGGGCGGCGGCCTGACCGTCGTGGACGTGCGCGTCGCCCAGAACGAGGGCTTCGACCGGGTCGTGTTCGAGCTCGAGGGCGAGGGCACCGCGGGCTGGAGCGTCCAGTACGAGGACGACCCGCGCACCCCCGGTGAGGGAGCCCCCGTCGAGCTCGAGGGCGACACCGTCCTCGCGGTGCTCCTCGAGGGCGTCGGCTACCCGTTCGACACCGGCATCGAGGAGTACTCCGGCCCGAAGGAGCAGTCGCCGGGCCTGTCGAGCATCCGGGCGCTGCGCCTGGGCGGCGTGTACGAGGGCTACTACGACGCCTTCGTCGGCGTGGCGGAGCGGCGGCCGTTCCGGGTCTTCCGGCTCGACGGCCCGCAGCGCGTCGTCGTCGACGTCGCCTACGGCGACTGACGTCAGCCGTCGGTGATCGACGGAAGGCCCCGCTTCCGTCGATCACGGCTGCGTGTCGCAGATCCTCCGTCGATCAACGGGAGGCGAGGTGCGGGACGCCGCGGTTCACGCCCGCAGGCGCAGGCCCCTCGGCGTCGGGCGGAAGCCCGCCGCCTCGAGCGCGAGCCCGAGGGCCGACGTCAGCGCGGGCTCGCCGTCGGCCTTCTCGACGGTGAGCTTGCCGAGCGCCCCCTCGCGCACGGCCAG
>DATMKB010000279.1:0-11496 GCA_035553635.1 Mycobacteriales bacterium | reverse complement strand
AGCACCCCGCCGTAGACGGCGCCGGGCAGCTGCGCCACGGCGGCGGCGAGCGCGCCGGGGTGCGCGCGGTGCGCCGCCCGCCGGTGCCCGACGACGTTCACCTGGTAGACGTCGCCGCGCGCGACCGCCTCCCGCACCGCCTCGACGGCGCCGGCGTGCTCGGCGTCGGTCCAGGTGGTGGTCCACTCCCCCGGCGGCACCGGCGGGTCGAGGGGTCGCGCCGACGCCGGCTCGCCCGGCCGGGCCACCACGGCGACGACGTCGGGCACCGCGGGGCACGGCGACGGGCGGCCGGTCGGCAGGCCGGCCAGCGCGGCGCACCCGTCGGCCCCGGCCAGCAGCACCACCGACGGGCCGCCCGGGCGCCCGCCGCCGGCCTCGCCCAGGCCGTGGGCGGCGAGCAGCTCGCCCAGTGCGGCGGCCGGGTCGCCGCCGTCGGCGCGGCGCCACTCCCAGCGCGCGACCTCCACGAGCGCCTCGCCCGCGGCTCCCGGCGGGAGCAGGAGCGCCTGGTCCGGTGTGCTCATGCGCACCCCCCGGTCGGGGGACGGCCGGACCACATCCGGGTGTTCAGCCGGTGCGAACACCTGACGAAGAGCACCATGACCTGCGTCACACCCGCCTGACCCCCGCCAGGAGCACGACGATGTGCGACCACTCCCCCGCCTGTCCCGACGCCAGCTCGCCCGACCACGACGCCGCCCGGGTGGTGAGCAGCCACCCCGAGCAGGGATGGAGCCTGCTCTGCAACGGCGTCGTCGTGTTCGAGGACACCGGCGAGATCCTCCCCGACGGCCGGGCGGTGGCGCCGCACCGGCCCTCCTGCCGGCGGTGGGTGCCCCTGCAGCACAGCCGCGTCGGGGCCACCACCGCCGCCTGACCCGCGAGCGCGACCCTCAGGCCGGGGCCTCGGCGAAGGCCTCGGGCGACGGGCAGGAGCACACGAGGTTGCGGTCACCGTACGCGCCGTCGATGCGGCGCACCGGCGGCCAGTACTTGGTCGACGCCGTCACACCGGGCGGGAAGGCGGCGGTCGACCGGTCGTAGGGGCGGTCCCAGTCCTCGGTGAGGCACGCGGCGGTGTGCGGGGCGCCGCGCAGGGGGCTGTCCTCGACCGCCCAGGCGCCGGCCGCCACCTCGTCGATCTCGCGGCGGATGGCGAGCATCGCGTCGCAGAACCGGTCGAGCTCGGCGAGGTCCTCGCTCTCGGTCGGCTCGACCATGAGCGTGCCGGCCACCGGGAAGCTCATCGTCGGCGCGTGGAAGCCGTAGTCGATGAGCCGCTTGGCGACGTCGTCGACGGTCACCCCGGTCTCCTTGGTGATGCCGCGCAGGTCCAGCACGCACTCGTGCGCGACGAGGCCGTCGTGCCCGCTGTACAGCACCGGGAAGGCGTCGCGCAGTCGGGCCGCGACGTAGTTGGCCGACAGCACCGCGACGGAGGTGGCCCGGGTCAGCCCCTCGGCGCCCATCATCCGCACGTACGCCCAGCTGATGGGCAGGATGCCGGCGCTGCCGAACGGCGCCGCGCTCACCGGGCCCGGGCCGGTGGCCGGGCCCGCCGTCGGGTCGAGCGGGTGGTTGGGCAGGTGCGGCGCGAGGTGCGCGCGCACCGCGACCGGCCCGACGCCGGGGCCGCCGCCGCCGTGCGGGATGCAGAAGGTCTTGTGCAGGTTCAGGTGGCTCACGTCGGCGCCGAAGCGGCCGGGCTGGGCCAGCCCGACGAGCGCGTTGAGGTTCGCGCCGTCGACGTAGACCTGGCCGCCGGCGTCGTGCACCGCGGCGCACAGGTCGGTGATCGTGTCCTCGTAGACGCCGTGGGTGCTCGGGTAGGTGACCATGAGCGCTGCGAGCCGGTCGCGGTGCTGCTCGACCTTGGCGCGCAGGTCCTCGACGTCGACGTCGCCGGTGGGCGTGGTGCCGACCACCACCACCCGCATGCCCGCCATGACGGCGCTCGCGGCGTTCGTGCCGTGGGCGCTCGCCGGGATGAGGCAGACGTCGCGGTCGACGTCGCCGTTCGCGCGGTGGTAGCCGCGGATGGCGAGCAGGCCGGCCAGCTCGCCCTGGCTGCCGGCGTTGGGCTGCAGGCTGCAGGCGTCGTAGCCGGTGACCTCGCACAGCCACCGCTCGAGGTCGGCGACGACCTGGCGGGTGCCCTGCGAGTGCTCGGCGGCGGTGAACGGGTGCAGGCCGGCGAGCTCGGGCCAGGTGACCGGCTCCATCTCGGCGGTGGCGTTGAGCTTCATCGTGCAGCTGCCGAGCGGGATCATCGTCCGGTCGAGCGCGAGGTCCTTGTCGGACAGCCGGCGCAGGTAGCGCAGCATCGCGGTCTCCGAGCGGTGCTCGGCGAACACCGGGTGGCGGAGGTAGCCGGTGGTGCGGCGCAGGTCCGCGGGCAGCGCGTCGTCGACGGCCGGGTCGAGGGCGTCCCAGTCGGTGCTGCCGCCGCCGACCGCCGCGACCACCGCGTCGAGGTGCGCGCGGGAGGTCGTCTCGTCGGTGCTGATGCCGAGCGTGTCGGCGTCGACGAGGCGCAGCTCCACCCCGCGCGCGAGGGCGGCGTCGCGCACCTCCTCGGCGCGGCCGGGCACCCGCACGGTGAGCGTGTCGAAGAACGCGTCGTGCACCACCTCGGCGCCGGCGTCGCGCAGGGCGGCCGCCAGCAGCGCCGCGGTGCGGTGCGTGCGCAGCGCGATGGTGCGCAGGCCCTCCGGGCCGTGGTAGACGGCGTACATCGCGGCCATGACGGCCAGCAGCACCTGGGCGGTGCAGATGTTGCTCGTCGCGCGCTCGCGGCGGATGTGCTGCTCGCGGGTCTGCAGGGCCAGCCGGTAGGCCGGGGCGCCGTCGACGTCGACGCTCACGCCGACGAGGCGGCCGGGCAGGCTGCGCTCGAGGCCGCTGCGGACGCTCATGTAGCCGGCGTGCGGCCCGCCGAAGCCGAGCGGCACGCCGAAGCGCTGCGAGCTGCCGACGGCGACGTCGGCGCCGAGCTCGCCGGGCGGCGTGAGCAGGCACAGGGCGAGCAGGTCCGCCGCCACGGCGACGACGGCGCCCGACTCCTTCGCCGCGGCGACGAGCGGCCGCAGGTCGCGCACCGCGCCGCTGCTGCCGGGGTACTGCAGCAGGACGCCGAAGATCGGCCTGTCGGGAAGCCGTGATGTCGACACGTCGGCCACCACGACCTCGAGGCCGAGCGGCTCCGCGCGCGTCTGCACGACGGCGACGGTCTGCGGGTGGCAGTCGGCGTCGACGACGAACACGGCGTCGTCGGGCGCCTTGCTCGTGCGGCGGGCCAGCGTCATGGCCTCGGCGGCGGCGGTGGCCTCGTCGAGCAGCGAGGCGCCGGCCACCGGCAGGCCGGTGAGGTCCTCCACCACCGTCTGGAAGGTGAGCAGGGCCTCGAGCCGGCCCTGGCTGATCTCCGGCTGGTACGGCGTGTAGGCCGTGTACCAGGCCGGGTCCTCCAGCACGTTGCGCAGGACGACCGGCGGCGTGAGCGTGCCGGAGTACCCCAGGCCGATCATCGGCGTGACGAGCCGGTTGCGGCCCGCGATGCCGCGCAGCTCGTCGAGCATCTCCTGCTCCCCCGCCGGCGCGGGCAGGTCGAGCCCCTCGGTGGCACGGATCGCGTCGGGCACTGCGCGGCGCGCCAGCGCCTCGAGCGAGGGCTGCCCGACGACGGCGAGCATCCGCGCGACCTCGTCGGCGCTCGGGCCGATGTGGCGCCGGGCGAACGGGGTCGCCTGCTCGAGGTCGCGGAGCGAGGGGCGGTCGGACATGCGCGGGCTCCCGGGTCAGGCCTGCGGCCGCGCGGACGCGCGGCGCTGCCCTCCCCGCTCTGTCCTGGGACCTGAGAGTGTCGCCCGCTCGCGCGCGCTTGCCCCGTCGGTGGGTCCGCCCTGGCGGGGCGGTCCGCTCTCCAGAGGTGCCTGTCCCCCGCGGTCCGGTGGCCTGAGAGGTTCGGTGGGGAGGAGTTGCTCCTTCGGCGCCCCGGACTGGCTGCCCGGGGACTCTCCCGCGAGGGGTGGTCGGCAGGTCGAGGGTAGCGGGCGGGCCCGCCTCCGTCCGCTCAGGCGGTGGTGCGCCGCCGCCGGCGGGAGGCCAGCTCGTCGGCGGCCGGCGCGGCGTCGGCGTCCTCGCCGGCCCGGGCGCGCTCGCCGGGCAGCTGGGCGAGGGTGCCCTCGACGTCGCGCACCTGGCGCCCGACGGCGATGGCGAAGACCGCCTGGCCGCCCTGCAGAAGGTCGACGATCTCGTCGTTGCTCGTGCACTCGTAGACCGTGGTGCCGTCGCTCATGAGCGTGATCTCGGCGAGGTCGGCCACGCCGCGGTCGCGCAGGCTGCCGATGGCGGTGCGGATGTTCTGCAGGCTGATGCCGGCGTCGAGCAGCTTCTTGACGATCTTCAGCACGAGGATGTCGCGGAAGCTGTAGAGGCGCTGCGTGCCGGAGCCGGAGGCCTCGCGGACGCTCGGCTCGACCAGGCCGGTGCGCGCCCAGTAGTCGAGCTGCCGGTAGGTGATGCCGGCGGCGCTGCAGGCGGTGGGGCCGCGGTAGCCGACGTCCTCCGGGGAGGCGCCGGGGCGCTCCTGCTCGGGCAGGTCGTCGAACAGCGTGCCCTGCAGCCCCAGCGCGGCACGCGCCTCGACCGGGCTCTGCTCCCCCGCGACCGGCGCGCCGGCGTCCTGCCCCGACTGCTCGCTCACGCCGTCCGCCTCTCGCCGCCTGGCCTGCACTGCTCCGCACGCTAGGGACCACCTCGACCACGGGTCAACGTCATCCGCGGGCGAGTCGCAACCCTCGACCTCTACCTGAGGGTCACGAATCCCGCTCGAAGTCCTCCGGCGAGATCTGGTCGAGGAACTCGCGGAACTTCTCCACCTCGTCCTCCTGCTCGTCCGGGATCGCGATGCCCGCCTCGTCGAGCACCGCGGGGCGGCAGCGGATCGTCGTGCCCGTGCGCATCGCCAGCGCGATGGCGTCGGAGGGCCGCGCGCTCACCACGACGCCGCCGTCGAAGGACAGCTCGGCGTAGAACACGCCGTCGCGCAGGTCGGTGATGGTGACCGCCTGCAGCGGGCGGTCGAGCGCCGACAGCAGGTCGCGCAGGAGGTCGTGCGTCATCGGCCGGGCCGTGACCACGCCCTGCTGCGCGAAGGCGATGGCCGTGGCCTCGACCGCGCCGATCCAGATCGGCAGGAAGCGGTCGCCGGCCGCCTCCTTGAGCAGCACGATCGGCTGCTGGCTCGGCAGCTCGACGCGGACGCCGACGACGCTCACCTCGACCTCCGGTCCGGTGGCACCCGGGCCCGACGGCCCACCCGGCTCGGTCACGCGCGCTCCCGCCGTCTCGTCCGTCCTGCTTGCGCGTCCGACCCTACTCCCGCCACCGGGCCGCGCCCGGCGGCCGGCTCAGCCGCGACGGGCAGCCGGTTCAGCGGCGCAGGCCGGGCGCGAGGCCGGTGCGCACGAGCGTCGCGTGCAGCCGCACCGACAGGGCGGCGAGCTCGCGCGCGACCTCGTCGGCGCGGGCCCGGGCCTCGGGGTTGCGCTGCCGCACCAGCGGCATGACGACCTGCTCGACGAGGCCGACCTCGCGGTCGGCCGCCGCCTTGAACGGCCGCAGGTGCCGCGCCTCGATGCCGAAGCGGCTCATCTCCGCCACGGTCTTGGCGACCATGAGCGCGTTGCCGTCGTAGTGGCTCGTGCCGGTGACGGGGCCCACTAGGCCGTACTGCTCGAGCTGGTCGAGCTGCTCGGGACTGAGCGCCGCGGCGTCGAGCAGCTCGCGCTTGCTCAGCCGGACCTCGCTGACCTCCGGCAGGAACGCCTCCGGGCCGGGCAGGCCCTCGGCGGAGACGAGCGCCCGCGGGACCTTCGGGCCCGTGGTGGGCGTCGGCGGCTCGAGGCCGCGGTCGATCGCGTCCAGGTGCTCCTTGATGACCCGCAGCGGCAGGTAGTGGTCGCGCTGCGAGGAGAGCACGTAGCGCAGCCGGCCGACGTCCTCGCGGGAGAACTTCCGGTAGCCCGACGCCGTCCGCTCCGGCATGACGAGCCCCTCGGACTCGAGGAAGCGGATCTTGGAGATCGTGATGTCCGGGAAGTCCGGACGCAGCTGGGCGAGGACCTCGCCGATGCTGAGGAAGGCCCGCGCCGGCACGCCGGCGGCGCCTGCGCTCACGCCTCGCCGCCCCTGGGGCCGGTGAGGAAGACGAGCCGGTACTTGCCGATCTGGACCTCGTCGCCGCCGGCGAGGGCCGCGGCGTCGATGCGCTCGCGGTTGAGGTAGGTGCCGTTGAGGCTGCCGACGTCGCGGACGAGGAAGCCGCCGTCCTCGCGGACGAACTCCGCGTGGCGGCGGGAGACCGTCACGTCGTCGAGGAAGATGTCGGACTCCGGGTGCCGGCCCGCCGTCGTGGTGTCGGCGTCGAGGAGGAACCGGCTGCCGGCGTTCGGGCCGCGCTTGACCACGAGCAGGGCGCTGCCCGCGGGCAGGGACTCGAGGGTCTGCTGGTCGCCGTCGGGCGCCTCGCCGCCACCGCTCTCGCCGGGCTCGAGGCCCTCGAGCGCGGACAGGCTGATGGTCGAGGTGGTCTCGACCGGCGAGTCGCCGCCGGGACGGCCGAGGGCGTTGCCGCAGCGGGAGCAGAACCGGCTGTCCTCGGCGTTCTGCTGGCCGCACTGAGTGCAGAACACGAGCTGCCTTCCTGCCGGGTGCAAGGGGGGCGCGGGACCGCCTGCGACGTCGGGGCTCCCGTCGTCGCGCTGGGTCGTCGCGGTCCCGGCAACCTAGTGTCCGGCTCGGCCGAGGGTCAACCGGCCGTCGAGGCCACACCGGCCTTGCTCTCGACCCGAGGTCGAGGCGGCGGCGGGCCCCGCCGACCGGTCAGCCGCCGAGGCGCTCCTGGTAGGCCGCCGCGGTGAGCAGGTGCTCCCCCTGCAGGGCCGCCGCGACGCCGTCGGCCGGCTTGAGCTCGAACATCCAGCCCTCGCCGTAGGGGTCGCTGTTGACCAGCTCGGGCGAGGCGTCCAGCGCCTCGTTCACGGCGGTGACCGTGCCGGCCAGGGGCGCGTAGACGTCGGAGACGCTCTTGGTCGACTCGACCTCCCCCACCGCCGCACCGGCGGCCAGCTCGGCGCCCACCGCCGGCAGCGTCACGAAGACGATGTCGCCGAGCGCGTCCTGGGCGTACGAGGTGATGCCCACGCGCAGGACGGCGTCGTCGCCCTCCCCCACGGCGCGCACCCACTCGTGCTCGGCCGTGTACGACAGGTCGTCCGGGTACATGCGGGGCCCTCCAGGCGTGCGGTCTCAGTCGTCGGCGGGGCGAGCGTATTCGGGCGCCTCGAGCGGCACGAGGGCGTCCACGACGACGCGCTCCTGCTGGCGCACCTCGGCCCGCCCCCCGCGCTGCTCGACCGTCGCGACGACGCCGCCCGGGATGCCCAGGGCGGAGGCCAGCGTCGGCGGGTCGCCGACGACGACGAACCGGTAGGGCGGCCGCAGCTCCACGCCGCCGACCACCACGCCGTCCTCGCCGTCGAGCAGCGCCGTCGAGGCCACGACGCGCACCGACTCGGTGACCGACGTCGCCTCGCCGCGGCTGCCGACGGGCCCCTCGAGCTGCACCGCCTCGGCACCGGCGTCGCGCAGCTCCTGCAGCGCGTCGAGCAGGACGTCGGCGCCGAGCACCCGCTCGGGGTCGCGCAGCACGAGCTCGACGCCCGGCCCCTCGGCGGGCAGCGTGCCGGCCAGGATGCCGAGCACCTCCGCGCGGCGGCGGGCCTCCTCGATCGCGGCCGCGGTGGTGCCACCGCCCTCGCTGAGCCGCTGGCGGGCCTGGGTGAGGTCGTCCACCTCGGTGCGCAGGCGGTCGTTGCGGTTGCTCAGGTCGTCGAGGATCTGCACGAGGTCCTCCTGGCGGGCGCCGCGCAGGGGGCCGTCGTCCTGCGTCGAGCGGACCTGCACCGCCGCGGCGAAGCCCAGCAGCGCGAGCAGCACCGCCACGAGCAGGTCGACGCTGCGCAGCCGCGGCCGCAGCAGCCGGCGCAGCAGGGGCGGGCGCTCGGTCATGCGCTCGGTCATGCGCTCGGTCATGCGCCGAAGACGTGGCGCCGGATCGCCGCGGCGTTGCTGAAGATCCGGATCCCGAGCACGACGACGACGCCGGTGGACAGCTGGCCGCCGACGCCGAGCTGGTCACCGAGGAAGACCACGAGCCCGGCGACGAGGACGTTGCTCACGAAGGAGACGACGAAGACCTTCTCGTCGAAGATCCCGTCGAGCTGCGCGCGGACCGCGCCGAAGACGGCGTCGAGCGCCGCCACGACGGCGATGGGCAGGTACGGCTGCAGGGCCGCCGGCACGGTCGGCTGCAGCACCAGGCCGAGCACGACGCCGAGCACGAGCGCCAGGGCAGGGATCACGACGGCTCCTCGACGGGGCGGGCGGCGCGCAGCTCGGGCTCGGTGGCCGCGGGCAGGCGGAGGTCCTCCGCGCGCCGGGCGGACCAGGTCAGGCCGTTGATCTGCGACAGCGCCTGCAGGTAGCGGCCGGCAGGGCCGTCGACGAAGCCCACCTCGAGGTCGGCGGGCCGGCCGACGGCCTCGACCGTGTACGGGGGGCTGATCGGGCGGAAGTCGACGAGGACCGCCTCGCCGGCGCTGCGGATCGCCGCCCGCGACGACAGCCGGACGCCGTTGACGGCCACGGCCTCCGCGCCGGCGGCCCACAGGCCGTTGACCACGCCCTGCAGGTCGCGGTCGAGCACCCGGCGGTCGAGCGGCGTCCCGCCCCGGGCACCGGGCGCGGGGTCGAGCGCCGGGTCGGCCGGCGCGTCGTCGAGCTCGACCACGAGCCCGGGGCCGGTGACCGCGGAGGTGCCCGCGGCGAGCTCGAGCGCGCGCACCAGCTCGGCCAGCCGGCTGCCGGTGGCGTCGTCGGCCAGGGCGCGGTCGCGCTCCTGCGCGACGGCGGCGCGCAGCGCGGCGACCTCCTCGGCGAGGGCGTCGCTCTCCCGGCTGCGCTCCTGCACCTCGCCGGCGAGCTGGGCCCGCAGGCCGGCGCCCGCCGCGGCGCGGTCGCGCACCGCGGCGACGGCCGTGCCGGTGAGCGTGCCGAGCAGGACGAGGACCACCGCGCCGGCGACGCGGCCGGCGCCCCGCGGTCGTGCGGGCGGTGCCCCCGGCACCGGCGGGGCCTCACGACGGCGGGCGCGCTCGGCGTATCCCTCGTCGAGGGTGTTCGTCATGACGTCGACCAGCAGCGACATGGAGCCGTCGAGCCGGCGCGGCGGCGCGTCGGCAGGAGGGCGGCTCATCGGGCCATCCTGCCCCAGGGCAGCCGCCGGACGGGCCGTCCCGCGCCCCGTGCGCGTCGCGCCGGACCGCTCAGCCGTCCGCGGCGCCGGCGCGCTCCACCACGGCCGCCCAGCGGGTGAGCAGCGAGGTGGCGCCCTGCGCCGACGACGCCTCGGCCCACAGGTGGGTCACCGCCGAGCTCGGGTCGGGCAGCACCATCGCCCAGCTGCCGTCGGGCTCGACGACGCGGACGCCGTCGGTGGTGTCGACCTGGCGGTCGCCCGCGGCCTCCACGACGGTGCGCATCACCGACCCCTTGCGGGCCCACGGCGTCGGGACGGCGCGCCGCACCACGTGCGCGTGCGGGATGCGGGCGTCGATCTGCGACAGCGTGAGCCGGGTGCGGGCGACCAGCCCCAGCAGCCGCACGAAGGCGGCGATCCCGTCGAGGGCGGGCGACAGCTCGGGGACGACGAAGCCGCCGCGGCCGTCCCCGGCGAACAGGACGTCGCTGCGGGTGGCCGCGCCGGTGAGGTCGTGCGGGCTCGTGGAGGTCCACAGGATGTCGGTGCCGTGGAACCGGGTGACCTGCTCGGCCACCCGGGTGGTGGTGACCGGCAGCGCCACGACGCCGCGGTGCCGCTCGGCCGCCACGAGGTCGAGCAGGACGAGCAGCGCGCGGTCGTCGTGGACGAGGCGGCCGTGCTCGTCGACGAGGGAGATCCGCTCCCCCACGCTGTCGAAGCGGACGCCGAAGGCGGCGCCGGAGCTGGCGACGACCCGACCGAGCCGCTCCAGGCGCTGGAGGTGCTCGGTGACGCCCGCGGCGGCCGCCTCGTCCCTCACCCTCGCATCGAGGGTGAGCACGTCGACGTCGAGCCGTCCGAGCACGAGCGGGAGGGCGAGGGATGCTGCGCCCCCACCGGCGTCGACGACGACCTTCAGCCCGGCCTCGGCCACCCCGCCGACGTCGACGGTGCGCAGCAGCTCCGAGGTGTAGGTGTCGACGGTGCGTGCCGGGTAGCTGACCTCGGCGATCTCGCCCGGGAACGCCCGGCGGAACTCCTGCCGGCTCAGCACCCGCTCGAGCCGGCGCTGCGCGGCCGGTGAGAGGTCGGCACCGGTCCCGTCGAGGAAGACGACGTCGACGGACTGGGGGTCGTTCGGGGAGGTCCGCAGCACCACCCCGCCGACGGCGTCGGTGGTGGCGGTGACGAACCGGGCCACGGGCACCGGGGTGACCTCGAGGTCGCGCACGTCGACGGCGCTGGCCGTCAGCGCCGCCACCACCGCCCGGGTGAGCGCCCGGGCGGCCCGCGAGGAGTCCCGGGCCGTGACCACGACACTGCCCTTCTCGAGCGTGGTGGCCCAGGCCGAGGCCAGCCGGACGACGTACTCCGGGGTGAGCTCGACGTTGACCAGGCCGGAGACGCCGCGCGGCCCGAACAGCGCCGCCGTGCCGCGGCTCTCCCAGATGACGCTCGTGTGCACCACGGCGCCGGCCTCGATCGTCTTGAAGGGGTAGACCTTCACGTCGCCCGAGAGGAACGCCTCCTCCTCGACGACGCACTCGTCGCCGACGACCGCCCCCTCCTCGATGCGGGCGCCCCGCATGATGTCGGTGTTCTTGCCGACGACGCACCCGCGCAGGCTCGCCTGCGCCCCGACGAAGGCGTTGTCGTGCACCACGGCCCGCTCGAGCTGCGCACCCTCCTTGACCACGACGTTGCTGCCGAGGACGGTGAGCTCGCCGATCCGGGCTCCGGCCTCCACCTTGGTGTAGGCGCCCAGGCACAGCGGCCCGACGAGCTCGGCCTCCGGGTGCACCTCCGCGCCCTCACCCACCCAGACACCGCTGGACAGCTCGAACCCGCCGATCTCGACGTCCACTCGACGGTGGAGCGCGTCACCCTGGACCCGGCGGTACGCGTCGTGCGTGCCGACGTCCTCCCAGTACCCGTCAACGACGTGACCGTGCAGCGGCGCGCCCGCGGCGAGCAGCGCGGGGAAGACGTCGGCGGACCAGTCGACCGACTCGCCGCGCGGCACCGTGGCGAGCACCTCCGGCTCCATGACGTAGATGCCGGTGTTCACGGTGTCGGAGAAGACCTGGCCCCAGGAGGGCTTCTCGAGGAAGCGCTCGACGCGCCCCTCGTCGTCGGTGATGACGATGCCGAACTCGAGCGGGTCG
>DATMKB010000278.1:0-5063 GCA_035553635.1 Mycobacteriales bacterium | reverse complement strand
CACACCGCGGTCGCGGCCTACGACTACACCGTCTTCGCCGGCACGCAGGGCTACCGCAACCACGCCAAGCTCGACCGCCTGGTCGAGCTCGTCGAGCGCTGGCGGTGGCCGCTCGTGCTGTTCGCCGAGGGCGGCGGCGGGCGCCCCGGCGACACGGAGACGCCCTGGGCCAGCGCCCTCGCCGTGCCGACCTTCGCGCGCTTCGCCGGGCTGTCGGGGCGCGTGCCGCTCGTCGGCATCGCGCACGGCAACTGCTTCGCCGGCAACGCCGCGCTGCTCGGCTGCTGCGACGTCGTCGTCGCGACGCGGGGCAGCAGCATCGGCATGGGCGGGCCGGCGATGGTCGAGGGCGGCGGACTGGGCCGCTACCGGCCGGAGGACATCGGGCCGGTCGAGGACCTCGTCGACAACGGCGTGGTCGACGTGCTCGTCGACGACGAGGCGGCGGCCGTCCGCACCGCGAAGCAGTACCTGTCGCTCGTGTCCCGCGAGGTGGCCGGCGACTGGCAGTGCGCCGACCAGCGGGTGCTGCGCACCCTCGTGCCCGCGGAGCGCAAGCGCGTCTACGACGTCCGCGCCGTCGTGGACGCCCTGTGCGACACCGGCTCGGTGCTCGAGCTTCGGCCGCGGTTCGGCGGCGGCGTGGTGACGGCGCTCGCCCGCGTCGAGGGTCGGCCGGTGGGCGTGCTCGCCAGCGACCCGGCGGTGGTAGGGGGAGCGGTCACGGCCGAGGCGTCCGACAAGGCCGCGCGCTTCCTCAACCTGTGCGAGGTGCACCGGCTGCCGGTGGTGAGCCTCGTCGACACGCCGGGCTTCATGGTCGGTCCGGAGTCCGAGCGCGAGGCGGCGGTGCGCCGCATGGCGCGGCTGTTCCTGCGGGCTGCGCACCTGACAGTGCCGGTGCTCGCGGTGTCGCTGCGCCGCGGCTACGGGCTCGGCGCGATGGCCCTCACCGGCGGCCAGTTCCTGTCGCCGGCGCTGCACGTCTCGTGGCCGTCGGGCGAGTTCGGCGGCATGGGGCTCGAGGGCGCGGTGCGCCTGGCGATGCGGCGCGAGCTCGAGGCCATCGCCGACCCGGAGGAGCGCGAGCGGACCTTCGCGGAGTGGGTGGCGCTGGCCTACGCGACCGGGCGGGCCGTCAACGTCGCCGAGCACCTCGAGCTCGACGCCGTCATCGACCCGGCCGACACCCGGGCGTGGCTCGTCCGCGGCCTCGCAGCCACCCCCGTGCCGCCGGGCACCGGCGGCTACCTCGACGCCTGGTGAGGCGCCGCGTAGGCCACCACCTCCGTCGCCTTGACCGACAGCCACACCGGCGACCCGGGCCCGAGGCGCAGCTCGGCGACCGCCGCGGGCGTGAGGTCGGCCAGTGCCGGCGGGGCGCCGTCGACGGCCAGGCGCACGCGGTCGGTGAGCAGCTCGAGGCCGGTGACCCGGCCCGGCCAGCGGTTGCGCGCCGAGCCGCCGACGGGCTCCTCGGCCGAGACGGCGACGGCGCCGGGCGGCACGGCGACGAGCACCCGCTCGCCGGGCCCGGGCGGCACCTCGTCCGGGGCGTGCCCGACGGCGACGACGCTGCCGCCGCCGTCGAGCTCGACCCGGCCGTCGCCGACGGTGCCCGCCCACAGGTTCAGCCCCATGAGCCGGGCCACGTACTCGGTGGCCGGCCGCCGGGCGAGCAGCGCCGGCGGGCCCTCCTGCACCACCCGCCCGCCCTCCAGCACGACGACGCGGTCGGCCAGCACGAGCGCCTCGAGCGGGTCGTGCGTGACGACGACGCTCGGCCCGGCGAACGACGTCAGGTGCTCGCGCAGGAGGCCGCGCACGTCGAGCCGGGTGCGCGCGTCGAGGGCCGCGAGCGGCTCGTCGAGCAGCAGGAGGGACGGCTCGGCCGCCAGCGCGCGGGCCAGCGCGACCCGCTGCGCCTGCCCGCCCGAGAGCTGCAGCGGACGGCGTCCGGCGAGGTCGGCGAGGCCCAGCCGCTCCAGCCACGGCTGCACCTGCGCGCGGGCGGTGCGGCGCGGCACCCCGCGGGCGCGCAGGCCGAACGCGACGTTGTCGCGCACCGCGAGGTGCGGGAACAGCCGGTAGTCCTGGAACACCAGGCCGCACCGCCGCTCGACGGGCGGCACCCAGGTGCCGTCGGCGGGGGCGTCCCAGGTGCGGCCGGCGACGTCGATGCGGCCGGCGTCGAGCGGCAGCAGCCCGGCGAGCGCGCGCAGCAGCGTGCTCTTGCCGGCGCCGTTCGGGCCGAGCACGACCACCACCTCGCCGTCGTGCGCCCGCACCTGCGTCGACAGCCGGAACGCGCCCTGGACGACGTCGACGTCGGCGGCCAGGCTCACGCCGCCCCCGGCGCGCGCAGCCACCGGTCGCGCAGCAGCCCCAGCACGGCGACCGAGACGAGCAGCAGCACCAGGCTCAGGGCCACCGCGGCGTCGGGGTCGCGCTCGATGGCCTGGTAGACCGCGAGCGGCATCGTCTGCGTGACGCCCGGGAGGTTGCCGGCGAAGGTGATGGTGGCGCCGAACTCCCCGAGCGCCCGGGCCCAGCAGAGCACCGAGCCGGCCAGCAGGGACGGTGCCACCGCGGGCAGCGTCACCCGCCGGAAGGTGGCGAAGGGCCGCGAGCCGAGGGTGGTGGCGGCCTCCTCCAGCGCCGTGCCGCGCGAGCGCAGCGCCCCCTCCACGGTGACGACGAGGAACGGCAGTGCGACGAACGTCGTCGCGACGACGACGCCGGCGGTGGTGAACGGCAGCGTGATGCCGGTCCACGCCTCGAGCTGGCGGCCGACGAGCCCCCGGCGGCCGAGGGCGAAGAGCAGCGCGACGCCGCCCACCACGGGCGGCAGCACGAGCGGCACGGTGACGAGCGCGCGCAGCAGCCCCTGCCCGGGGAAGGAGCTGCGGGCCAGCACCCACGCCAGCGGCACGCCGAGCACGAGGCTCACGGCGGTGGCGGCCGTGGCCGACAGCAGCGACAGGCGCAGGGCCACGAGGGCGTCGGCGTCGGCCAGCAGGCGGGGGAGGTCGGTCCACGGCGTGCGGGCGAGCAGGGCGACGAGCGGCAGCAGCAGGAACGCGACGGCGACCGCCGCCGGCACGGCGAGCGGCCACGGCACGCGGGCGTCGCGCCTCACGGCGGCAGGAAGCCGGCGGCTCCGAGCACCTCGCGGCCGGTCGGCGACAGGACCAGGTCGACGAAGGCGCGTGCGGCCGCCGACGGCGCGTCGCCGACGAGCACGACCGGGTACGCGGTGGAGAGGCCCTCGCCGGCCGGGACGTCGACGCCGCGGACGCGGTCGCCGGCCGCCCGCACGTCGGTGGCGTAGACCAGGCCGGCGTCGACCTCCCCGAGCGCGACCTTGGTGAGCACGGCCCGCACGTCGGTCTCGACGGTGGTGGGTGCGACCTCGACGCCGGCGGCCGCGAAGACCTCCTGCGCGAGCCGACCGCACGGCACCTCGGGGGCGCACACCGCGACCTTCACGCCGGGTCGGGCGAGGTCGGCGACCGAGCGGACCCCGGCGGGGTCGTCCAGCGGCACGGCGATCTGCGCGACGTTGCGCGCGAACACCCGCGGACCGGCGGCGCGGCCCGCCTCGACGACCGCCTCGGTGTGGCGCGGCGACGCGGAGGCGAAGACGTCGGCGGGGGCGCCCTCGAGGACCTGCCTCGCGAGGCCCGAGCTCGGCCCGAGGCTCAGCCGCACGCTGGTGCCGGGGTTCGCCTCCTCGAAGCGACCGGCGAGCTCCTCGAAGACCTCGGTGAGCGAGGCCGCGGCGAAGACCGTGACGGTGTCCTCCTCCGCGGAGGTGCCCTGGCCGCTGCCTCCGCAGCCGGCGAGCAGGGCGGCGGCCAGGACCAGGGGCAGCCGGCGGCGCCTCACGGCGGCACCTCGACCACCACGCTCGTGGACTTCACGCGCGCCACGGCCAGCACGCCGGGGCGCAGGTCGAGCTCGTCGGCCGCCTCCCGGCTCATGAGCGACACGACGCGGTACGGCCCGGCCTGCAGCTCGACCTGCGCCATGACGGTGTCCTTGACGACGCGCAGCACGAGCCCGGGGAAGGCGTTGCGCGCCGAGGCCCGGGACCCGGCGACGACCGGCTCGCCGGCGAGCTCCTGGGCGAAGCGCGCGAGCTCCTCGCCCTCGACCGCGCGGCGCCCGGCGTCGTCGGTGGTGGTGGGGAAGCGGCCCGCGTCGGCCCAGCGGCGCAGGGTGTCGTCGCTGACGCCGAGCAGCTCGGCGGCCTGCCGCAGCCGGAACAGGGGCACGCACGAACTCTACCGCGGGTGCGGCGGTCCTGCCGGCTTTCTGTCCGCAGGTGCGGCGATCAGCCGCCGTACCGCAGGCGGACGTCCTGCTGGTGCGAGGACGTGCGGCGCACCTCGAGGCTGTCCGCCACCGCCGAGAGCTGCACCTGCGCCGGCCCCGGCCGGAAGGTCCCGGCCGGGTCGCCGAAGACGAGCACGCGCAGGGCGGTCTGCGGCCCGCAGTCCCAGGTGGACGCCGACCCGTCGCCGACCAGCACCTGCTCGCCCTGGCGCTGCAGCAGCCGCACCTGCACGCCGGCGGAGGCCGGGCGGCTGCAGCTGAGCACGACGTCGACGTAGGACAGGCCGTTGCGCTGCAGCGTCACCGGCCCGACGACGTGCGCCGACACCTCGAGCGGCACCACCTCCTCGGCGCGCAGCACGAGCGCGCCGGGCACCGGGTCGCCGAAGCGGTACTGCGCCGTCACGACGACCCAGTAGGTGGTGCCCGCCGTCAGCGCCACCTCGGCGCGCGACTGCACCGTGCCGAGCGCGTCGAGGCTGCAGCCCACGACGGCCCAGCCGTACTCGCTCGGGACGACGACGGCGAGCGCGGTGTCGTAGTCGCTGAGCAGCGTGTCGAAGGCCACCGTGCGGTCGGCCTCGGGCGTGTAGGCGAACCACGTGCTGTGGTGCGGGCTGCTGCAGTGCTGCGGCTCCGTGCCGTCGCTCGTCGCGCCGGAGGTGTCGACCGGAGCAGAGGCGTAGGGCAGCGAGGTGATGCCCTACGCCTCTGCTCCGGTCGAC
>DATMKB010000277.1:0-2174 GCA_035553635.1 Mycobacteriales bacterium | reverse complement strand
CGGCGGTCGCGGTGCGCGAGCAGCCCCGTCACCGCCTTGACGCCGAGCACCGCCGCCCCGACGCCCACGCCCGCTGCTGCGGCGACGGGTGAGGCACCCAGCACCGCCCAGGCCATGCCGCCGGACACGCCGGCGACGAGGAGCCCCCAGGGGTCCCGCAGCTCGTCCGAGAGGCCCATGCGTCAGAAGTTCGAGAGGACCGCGGTGAGCACCTTGTCGATCGACGCCGGGTCGGACGCGTCGTACACGGCCGCGCGCGAGGCGTCCGCGATGCGGCGCAGCTCGCCGATGTCGGCCTCGGGCGCGTAGGCGATGGGGAAGACGCGGACCTGCCGGTCGGCGTCCTCGCTGGACAGCTGGCGCACGAGCGACTCGAGGTCGCTGTCGGGCGGGTACTCGTTCTTGCCGTCGGTGAGCACCACGACGGCGTTGATGCGGCTCGGGTCGAACGACTCCTGCAGCGCCCGCTGCGCCGCGCGCGTCGTGGCGTACAGGCCCGTGCCGCCCTGGGCGATGAGCTGGGAGATCTGGCCCTGCACGTCGTCGAGGTTCTCCCCGGCCGGCCCGAACGGCACGAGCTGGCGGTAGGGCCGCTGGCCGTCGAGGTCGGTGGAGAACACCCACAGCGCGATCTCGTCGTCCGGCGCGAGCCGCTCGACGGCGTCGGCGGCGGCGCGCTTGGCGAGGTCGAGCCGGCTCTCGCCGCCGGTGACGAGCTGCCCCATCGAGCCGCTGACGTCGAGCACCACGAGCACGCGGGCCCGCTTGCGCAGCGACTCCCACGACGCCTGCACGGCGGCGAGCACCGGCGGCGCCGGCGGGCGCAGCACCACGGCCGGCTGGTCGGCGAGCAGGCCGTTGTCCTGCGTGATGAGCGGCCCCGTCGCGCCGTCGAAGCCGCGGAAGCCGGCCGCCGCGAAGCGCTCCTGCGCGCGGTCGCCCTGCACGTGCTCGAGGAACGCCTGCGCGACCGCGCGCTTGCCGTCGTCGACCCAGTCGGCCTGCAGCACCACCCAGGGGTTGTCGCTGACGAGCGTGCCCTCCTCGGGGTAGATCGCCACGAGCGGCGTGCGCGGCGGCGGCGCCTGCCCGAGCGTCCTCGGGTCGCCCGTCGGGTTGCCCTGGTTGTAGTCCCAGACCGACTTCTCCTCGACGGTGACGGCGCTGACGTACGACAGCCCCTGCCCCGCCGCGTCGGCCTTCTGCAGGTTCGACAGGAACGTCAGCGTGGTGTCGCCGTAGTGCACGACCGACTGCTCGACGCCGCGCACGTAGTCCTGCACCTCCGGCTCCGCGAGGTCGGCGTCGGACAGGTCGCTCGACAGCCCGGTGGCGGCGAAGTAGGCGCCGACCGTGGCGTGCAGCCCGGAGGTCGAGAAGCCGGGGTGCGTCTTGCCGAGCTTGAACTGCCCCCACGGCCGGCCGAGCGACCCCCAGCCCTGCGGGTCGCGGGCCAGTCCGACGACGTCGCCCCAGCCGAGCTGCTCCTGCGGCCACCCGAGCGCCTCGGCCATCGGCTGCGGCATCGCGATGACGAGCGGCGTCTGGGCGATGCTCGGCAGCTCGGCGTCGCCGACGAGGTCGGGCCGGTCCTGGGCGGTGGTGCGCTGGCGCAGCAGCGCCGTCCACGACGACGACGCCGGCGACCACACGTCGGGCCGGGGCCCGTCGACGGCGTCGTCCCAGCCGCGGGCGAGGGCCTCCATCGCGCCGCCGCTGGCCTTGCTCGTCACCTCGACGGCGGCGCACCGGCCGTCGACCTCCGCGCCCTGCGACCACTCGGCCGCGAGGTCGCGCAGCAGCGCGGCCTTCTCCGACGACGCGGCCACCTGCACGACCGTGCAGTCGCCGCGGTCGGCCACGGGACCGGCGGTCGAGCCCTCGCCGCCGGTGGTCAGCGAGCGCACGCCGAGGACGGCACCACCCCGACGACCGCCGCCACCACCAGCGGCACCCGACTGCGACCCGCCACGCGCGACCCCCCGCTCGACCGGGCCGAGTGTGCCCTCGACGCCGGTCCCGCGTGACACGATGCGGTCCTGCTCTACGACGACGTCGAGGTGCTCGACGCGCTCGGCCCGTTCGAGGTCCTCACCACCGCCGCCCGGGTCGCCGCCCGCCGCGGCGAGGAGCCGCCGTTCCGCGTCGTGCTGGTGAGCACGACCGGGCGGCTG
>DATMKB010000276.1:0-4171 GCA_035553635.1 Mycobacteriales bacterium | reverse complement strand
GGCGCCGTCGACGGCGCCATCCACCGGCCGGCCCCGGAGCACGGGGCGCCGTGACCGCCGGGCTGCTCCTCGCCGCGGGCGCCGGTCGGCGCTTCGGCGGTCCCAAGGCGCTCGTGGAGGTCGACGGGCGGCCGCTCGTGGTGCGCGGCGTCGAGGTGCTGCGGCAGGGCGGCTGCGAGCCGGTGGTCGTCGTGCTCGGCGCCTCGGCCGACCGGGTGCGCCCGCTCGTCCGGGGCGCGGACGTCGTCGTCGCGCACGGCTGGGACGAGGGCATGGGTGCCTCCCTGCGGGCCGGGCTCGCCGCGCTCACGGACACCCCCGCGCAGGCGTGCGTCGTCGCGCTCGTCGACCAGCCGCGCGTCACCGCGCAGGCCGTCGCCCGGCTCGCGGCTGCCGACGGCGACGCCGCCGTGGCCACCTACGGGGGTGAACCGCGCAACCCCGTGCGGCTCGCCCGCGCCGTGTGGCCGGAGGTCGCCGCGCTCGCCGTCGGCGACACGGGCGCGCGCGCGTGGCTGCGCGCCCACCCCGACCGCGTCGTCGCCGTGCCGTGCGACGACGTCGCCGACCCCGTCGACGTCGACACACCCGCCGACCTGTCCCGCCTCCTGGAGGAGCCCGCATGAAGCTCGAGAACCGGTTCACCGTGCCCGTCCCGGTGGAGCAGGCGTGGGACGTGCTGCTCGACGTCGAGCGCATCGCGCCGTGCATGCCGGGCGCGACGCTCACCTCCCGCGACGGCGACTCCTTCGAGGGCACGGTGAAGGTGAAGGTCGGGCCCATCAACCTCACCTACGGCGGCAGGGCCAGCTTCGCCTCGCTCGACGAGGCGGGCCGCGTCGCCGTCATCGATGCCAGCGGCAAGGAGACGCGCGGCACCGGCACGGCCAAGGCCACCATCACCTGCCGGCTGCACGGGCGCGGCGACAGCACCGACGTCGAGGTCGACACCGACCTCGCCATCACCGGCAAGCCGGCGCAGTTCGGCCGCGGCGTGCTGGCCGACGTGAGCAGCAAGCTCGTCGACCAGTTCGCCGCCTGCCTGTCGGAGGAGATCGTGGCCGGCACGCCGGAGCCCCCGGCGGCGCTGCCGACCGGCCCCGACGGCGCACCCGCCGGCGCCGCGCCGCAGCCGCCGGCCCCGGCGCCCCGCCCGCTGCGGGCGGCCGAGCCGATCGACCTGCTCGACACCGCGGGCGCTCCGGTGGCCAAGCGGCTCGTCCCGCTCGTCGCCGGGCTCGCGGTGCTCCTGCTGCTCGTGCGCCGGCTGCGCCGCTAGCGCGCGGCCAGCCGGGCGACGGCGTCGGTGGTGCTGGCGAAGGCCAGCGGCGGCAGGGCGTCCAGGGCGAAGAAGCCGGCGTCGTCGACGTCGTCCGCGGCGGCGAGCGTCCCGCCGACGAGCCGCGCCTCGAAGGCGACGAAGAACGACGCGCCACCGCCCGTGCCCTCGCGCGCGTAGACGTCGACGACGTCCCCGACGTCCACCACCAGCCCGGTCTCCTCGAGCACCTCGCGCGCGGCAGCGGCGCGCGGGTCCTCGTCCGCGTCGACGAAGCCGGCGGGCAGCGCCCACCGGCCCCGCCCCGGCGGCACGCGGCGGCGGACGAGCAGCAGCCGCCCGTCGTCGTCGAGCACCACCGCGCCGACGCCCACCTTCGGGTCGCGGAACGACGGGCGGCCGCACGACGTGCACACCGGGTGCCGGTCGCCCGCGCGCAGGCGACCGCCGCACGCGCCGCAGAACTCGGGGGCCTCCACCCGCCGGACGGTAGTGCTCCGCCGCCGGGGCATGACGAAGACCACGGCGCGGCGTCACCGCGGGTCCACCGGCCGTTCACCCGCCGGTCGGGACGGCTCCCGATGCTCCTCGCATGCCCGTCCCCGCGCTCGACCGACGCCGCTTCCTGCAGGCCGCCGCTGCCGCCGGCGCCGCTCCGCTCGTCCTGGACCGCAGCACCGCCCGGGCCTCCGCCGAGGCCGCCGCGCGCACCGGCGTCTTCGGCTTCGGCGTCGCCAGCGGCGACCCGCTCGCGACGGCCGTCGTCCTCTGGACCCGGGTGACGCCCTCGCCCGACGCCGTCCCGGGCTCCGGCGCCGGCGGCCCCGTCGACGTGGTCTGGGAGGTGGCCGGCGACGAGGCCCTCACCGACGTCGTGCGCTCCGGCACGGTCACCACCACGGCCGCGCGCGACCACACGGTCAAGGTGGACGTGACCGGCCTCGAGCCCTACACGCGCTACTGGTACCGGTTCCGCGCCCTCGGCGCGACGTCGCCGGTCGGCCGCACGCAGACGGCGCCCGACCTCGACCGCGTCACCGCGCTGCGCCTCGGCGTCGTGAGCTGCTCGAACTACACCGGCGGGTACTTCACCGCCTACCGGGCGATGGGGCAGCGCGACGACCTCGACCTCGTCCTGCACCTCGGCGACTACGTCTACGAGTACGGCAACGACGCCGACCGCTACGGCCCGGACGAGCTTCGCGGCGTCCGCGACCACGAGCCGGCGACCGAGATGGTCACCCTGTCGGACTACCGGCTGCGCTACGCCGTCTACCGCGCCGACCCCGACCTCGCGCTCGCCCACCAGCGGCACCCCTGGGTCACCATCTTCGACGACCACGAGGTCACCAACGACTCCTGGCGCGAGGGGGCCGAGAACCACACGCCCGGTGCGGAGGGCGACTACCTCGCCCGCCGGGAGCGCGCGTTCCAGGCCTACCGCGAGTGGATGCCGGTGCGCGACGAGGTGCCCGGGACGCCGGCGGGGGCGTTCTACCGGCGCTTCACCTTCGGACCGCTGGCCGACCTGCACGTGGTCGACACGCGCACCTACCGCGACGAGCAGCAGTCGCAGACCGCGGCGCGCGACGCCGAGGACCGCGAGCTGCTCGGGCCCGAGCAGCGGCAGTGGCTCTTCGACGGGCTGCGCGCCGGCAAGGGCCGGCACCAGTGGCGGCTGCTGGGCAACCAGACGGTCCTGACCCCGGTCGAGGTGCCGCCGCTGCCCGAGGCGCTGCTGCGCCCGCTGCCCGACAGCCCGCTGCCGAGCGCCGGCCTGCCGTTCAACCCGGACCAGTGGGACGGCTACCTCGCCGAGCGGCGGCGGCTCGTGCAGCTCGTCCTCGACGAGCAGCTGACCGACGTCGTCGTGCTCACCGGCGACATCCACTCGTCGTGGGCCAACGACGTCCCGCTCGACCCCGGCACCTACCTGCCGGCCGGCCCGGCGAACAACAGCGTGATGACCGAGTTCGTCACGACGTCGGTGACGAGCGACAACGTGGACGAGATCGCCGGCGATCCCGGTGGCCCGCGGGGCACCGCCGCGTCCCGGGCGGTGGAGGCGGCCTTCCGCACGGCCAACCGGCACATCCGCTTCCTCGACTTCGAGAAGCACGGCTACGGCGTCCTCGACCTCACGCCGCAGCGGGCGCAGTTCGACTGGTTCTGGCTGCGCAGCAGCATCGAGACCGACCCGCGCCTGGACCCGCAGGCCGAGGTCTTCCACGGCACCTCGTGGCAGACCCTCGCCGGCACGCAGCAGGTGAGCCCGGCGTCCGGTCCGCTGGGCGCCCGCTCGGACGCGCCGCGCACCCGCCCGGCCGCGGTCGCCCCGGTCGCCCCGGTCGTCCCGGCGGCCCCTGCCGCGGCCGCGCCCCCCGCCGTCGTCGCGCGCAGCCTGCCCGCCACCGGGAGCGACGCCGCCCTGCCGGTCGCGGCCGCCGCGGCCGTGGCGGGCGGCTGGGTGCTCGCCCGCCGGGCGCGCGAGGATCGCGACGCGACCGCGTTGTAGGGGCAGACCGGCTCGCGGAGCCGGCAGAACCCCGAAGGAGTCCCCGTGCGCAAGCGCCTCGCTCTCGCCGCTGTCGTCCTCGGCACCGGTGGCCTGCTCGCCGTCGCCCCGGCCCAGGCGGCGAACGTCTGCATCGACTACGACATCACGGTGAACGACCAGAACCAGGCCGGCCAGGTCTGCCTGCCGCCGGAGGGCGCGCCGTCGCTGCCCGAGCTCCCGGCCCCGCCGGCGCGCTAGTCCCGCTCCGCACGAGGACCGCCGGCCGCTGGGGGCCGGCGGTCCTCGTGCGTCCGGGGCCGGCGGCGCGACGGGAAGCGCGGTCCGCGGCGTGCGGTTGACTGCTGGCATGCGACCGACCGACCTCAACATCGCCG
>DATMKB010000275.1:0-5625 GCA_035553635.1 Mycobacteriales bacterium | reverse complement strand
TCGAGGGCGGCGGCGGCGTCCTGGGCCGCCCTCTCGGCGGCGGCGACGCCCCTCGCCGGTCGTGGTGCCTGCGACGCTGCTGACGGCGTGCGCGGGGGAGCGGCGACGGCCCCGGCGACGTCCACGCCGCCGAAGCCGGCGAAGGACAGGGCGCGCACCAGCGCGCCGGAGCGGACGGCGTCGGCCGCCGCGGGGTCGGCCAGCGCCGCCTCGAGCGTCTGCTCCACCTCCGTCCGCACCGCGGCGCTCGCGCGGTCCGCCGCCGTCGCGACGACGGCCTCCACCAGCTCGCGCCGCTGCTGCCCCAGCGCCCGCAGCTCGTCGCCGCTGCGGGCGGCCTGCGCCTGCGCCAGGGCGGGCCCGAGCTCGAGCAGCTGGTCGAGCAGGTCCGGCTGCTCGCGCCGGAGGCGGTTGACCAGGGCCGCTGACGCCGTCGGGCGCCGGAGGGCCTTGACCTGCGTGCGCAGGTCGCCGGACGCCTCCTTGGCCGCCGCGTCGCGGGCCGCGGTGAACTCCTCGGGCGGCAGGGCGTAGAGCCGGTCCACCACGTCGGCGAGGTCCACGGCAGGAGTCTGCCCGCGCCGGAGCGGGGTAGGGCACGCGGCACCTGACCTCCGGAGGAGCCCCGTGAGCACCGAGCCGTCCGTCCCCGCCGCCGACCTGCCCGAGGGCGCCGTGCGCCGCGCCGGCGGGTGGACCGTCGCGAACCGCGGCGGCGACCTGCGCGCCGTGTCCTCCCGCTGCCGGCACCAGCTCGCCGACCTGTCGAAGGGCTCCCTCGACAAGGACGGCTGCCTCGTCTGCCCCTGGCACGGGTCGCGGTACGACCTCGACACCGGCGACATGGTCAGCGGGCCCAAGGGGTTCCTCTGGTACGTCGGGAAGACCCCGGGCTACACGCAGTTCGTCAAGGCGTACAGCAAGCTGCTGCCGCTGCGCCGGCGCGCGGCCGTCCGCGACGGGGACCGGGTGGTCGTCCGCGCGTGACGCTGCGCCTGTCGGACCCCGCGGCTAGGGTCGGCGGCACGGCACGCCGGAGCGAGGAGGGCCCGCATGGCTGAGCGCGAGACCGGGGGCGGTCAGGCCCGCAAGGGCCGCCGCGAGGAGGAGGTCGAGGAGGTCGAGACCACCGCCGAGGCGGGGTCCGACGTCCAGGAGCGGGTCGGCAAGCTGACCGACGACGTCGACGCGCTGCTCGACGAGATCGACGACGTGCTCGAGGAGAACGCCGAGGACTTCATCAAGGGGTATGTGCAAAAAGGGGGTGAGTGATCTTGAAGTCCTGTCCGGACTGCGGACAGGACAAGCCGCTCGAGGCCTTCCCTCCTGCGGCCCGCCGGTCGGACGGCCGCGGCACGTACTGCAAGGCCTGCATGTCCCTCCGGTCTCAGGCCAGCTACCGCAAGCGCCAGGCGGCACGCGGTCGTGACGTGCGCGAACCTGAGGTCCTCGCAGAGGGCCACAAGCGCTGTCCCGACTGCCAGGCAGTCCTGCCCCTCGCGTCCTTCCCCCGCAACAGGAACTACCGCGACGGGCGGCACCCCTACTGCAAGCCCTGCCACAACGCCCGCGGCAGAGAGACGTACGAACGCCTGCACGGCGGGACCAGGAACTACCACCTTAAGGCGCGCTACGGCATCACCGCCGCGGAGTACGACGTCATGCTCGCCGCCCAGGGCGGTCTGTGCGCGTGCTGCGGCGAGCGCCCGGCCGAGCACGTCGACCACGACCACGTCTTCGGCAACGTCCGTGGTCTGCTGTGCTCCTGCTGCAACCAGGGGCTCGGCAGCTTCCGCGACGACCCGGCGCACCTGCGCAGCGCGATCGACTACCTCGAGAGGACCACGTGGACCAGGCACCAGGTCGCTACGGGCGTCTACCGGCTGCGTTCACCGCGCCCGGCAGCAGCAGCTTCGCCGAGTTCCTCGGCGTCGCGGCCCCCGAGCTCCTCCCCGCCCGTCTGACCCTGCCGACGGGCGCGGGCGCGGTGGAGGCACCGCACGGCACGACGATCGTCGCGGTCACCCACGCGAGCGGCGTGGTCATGGCCGGCGACCGGCGCGCGACGATGGGCAACATCATCGCGCAGCGCGACATCGAGAAGGTCTTCCAGGCCGACGAGTACTCGGTGGTCGGGATCGCCGGCACCGCCGGCCTCGCGGTCGAGATGGTCCGGCTGTTCCAGGTCGAGCTCGAGCACTACGAGAAGATGGAGGGCCACGTGCTCTCCCTCGACGGCAAGGCGAACCGCCTCTCGGCGATGATCCGCGGCAACCTCGGGATGGCCATGCAGGGCCTCGCGGTGGTGCCGCTGTTCGCCGGCTTCGACCCCGACACGGGCACCGGCCGGATCTTCAGCTACGACGTCACCGGCGGGCGGTACGAGGAGCAGAGCTTCCACGCCGTCGGCAGCGGCAGCGTCTTCGCGCGCGGCGCGCTCAAGAAGCGCTACCGCGACGACGTCGACGAGCCTGCCGCTGTCCGCCTCGCGGTCGACGCGCTCTACGACGCCGCCGACGACGACAGCGCCACCGGCGGCCCCGACCTCACCCGGCGCATCTGGCCGGTCGTCATGACCGCCACCGACGAGGGCGTCCGCCGCGTGCCCGACGACGAGGTCGCCGACGTCGTGCGCGCCGTCGTCGACGACCGCATGACCCGGCCGGGAGGCTGAGCCGATGAGCACGCCGTTCTACGTCAGCCCCGAGCAGGTGATGCGGGACAAGAGCGAGTACGCCCGCAAGGGCATCGCCCGGGGCCGCTCGGTGCTCGTCCTCACCTGGGCCGACGGCATCCTGTTCGTCGGCGAGAACCCCAACGGGGCGCTGCACAAGATCAGCGAGATCTACGACCGCATCGCCTTCGCGGCGGTCGGCAAGTACAACGAGTTCGAGAACCTGCGCCTCGCGGGCGTCCGGTACGCCGACCTGCGCGGCTACCAGTACGACCGGCGCGACGTCACGAGCCGGGGCCTGGCGAACGCGTACGCGCAGACGCTCGGCTCGATCTTCACCGAGTCGGGCAAGCCGTACGAGGTGGAGCTCGTCGTCGCCGAGGTCGGCACCACGCAGGCCGACGACCAGATCTACCGGCTGACCTACGACGGGTCGGTCGCCGAGGAGCACGGCTTCGTCGTCATGGGCGGCACCGCCGAGCCGATCGCCGCGCACGTGCGCGAGCGCCACGACCCGTCCGCCTCGCTGCAGGCCGCCCTCCGGCTGGGCGTCGAGGCGCTCGGCAAGGGCTCGCCCGACGGCGAGGAGCGCACCATCACCCCCGACGCCCTGGAGGCCGCCGTGCTCGACCGCACCCGCCCGCGACGCGCGTTCACCCGGCTGCTCGACAGCCGGCTCGCGCGCCTGCTCGGCGCCGACGGGACCGGGAGCGCGGCGTGAGGGCCCGGCTCGCGGCGGTCCTGCTCGGCACCGCCCTGCTCGCGGCCTGCGGTGGCGACGGCGGCAGCGACGTCGCCACCGAGCAGAGCGCGCTCCCGACGCCGGCGGCCACCACCGCCGAGCCCGTCCCGTGCGAGACGGTCGCCCCGTCCGAGCCGGCCCGGCCGAGCACGTCCACCGACTTGTCGCAGCGCCCCGTCGTCGAGGGCACCGACGCGCCGCCGCCCTGCAGCCTGGTCGTCCGCGACGTCGTCGTCGGGCAGGGCGAGGAGGTCGTGCCGGGCGCCATGGTCGAGGTGAAGTACGTCGGCGCGTTCTACGAGACCGGTGAGGAGTTCGACGCCTCCTGGAACCGCGGCGACGACGACACGCTGCCCTTCACCGCGGGCGGCGGCAACCTCATCCCCGGCTTCGACCAGGGCGTGCTCGGCATGCGCGAGGGCGGCCGGCGCGAGATCGTCATCCCGAGCGACCTCGGGTACGGCCCGCAGGGCACCGGCGGCATCCCGGGCGGCGCGACGCTCGTCTTCGTCATCGACGTCGTCAAGGTGACGGCGCCGGCCTGACGGCCGGACCGGGTCGCGCGGCATAGGGTCGGTCCGTGGAGCGCCGGATCTTCGGGATCGAGAACGAGTACGGCGTCACCTGCACGTTCCGGGGGCAGCGCCGCCTGTCGCCGGACGAGGTCGCGCGGTACCTGTTCCGGCGCGTCGTCAGCTGGGGCCGCAGCTCGAACGTCTTCCTGCGCAACGGCGCGCGCCTCTACCTCGACGTCGGCTCGCACCCGGAGTACGCCACCCCGGAGTGCGACAGCGCCGTCGACCTCGTGACGCACGACAAGGCGGGGGAGCGGATCCTCGAGGGCCTGCTCGTCGACGCCGAGCGGCGGCTGCGCGAGGAGGGCATCGCCGGCGACATCTACCTGTTCAAGAACAACACCGACTCGGCCGGCAACAGCTACGGCTGCCACGAGAACTACCTCGTCGGCCGGCACGGGGAGTTCAGCCGGCTCGCCGACGTCCTCATCCCGTTCCTCGTGAGCCGGCAGATCATCGCGGGCGCCGGCAAGGTCCTGCAGACGCCGCGGGGCGCCGTGTTCTGCGTCAGCCAGCGCGCCGAGCACATCTGGGAGGGCGTCTCGTCGGCCACCACCCGCAGCCGCCCCATCATCAACACCCGCGACGAGCCGCACGCCGACGCCGAGCGCTTCCGCCGCCTGCACGTCATCGTCGGCGACTCGAACATGAACGAGGTGACGACGCTGCTCAAGGTCGGCACGGCCGACCTCGTGCTGCGGATGATCGAAGCCGGCACGGTCATGCGCGACCTCACCCTCGAGAACCCGATCCGCGCCATCCGCGAGATCAGCCACGACATCACCGGCCGGCGCAAGGTCAAGCTGAGCAACGGCCGGGAGGCCAGCGCGCTCGAGATCCAGAAGGAGTACTACGGCAAGGCCGTCGACTTCATCGCCCGCCGCGGCGCCGACGCCACCGTGCAGCGCGTGCTCGACCTGTGGGGCCGCACGCTGCAGGCGGTCGAGAGCGGCGACCTGTCGCTGGTCGACCGCGAGATCGACTGGGTGACGAAGTACCAGCTCATCGAGCGCTACCGGGCCAAGCACGACCTGCCACTCAGCTCGCCGCGGGTCGCGCAGCTCGACCTCGCCTACCACGACGTCCACCGCGGGCGGGGCCTGTACTACCTGCTCGAGAAGAAGGGCGCCGTCGAGCGGGCCACCACCGACCTCGCGGTCTTCGAGGCGAAGTCCGTGCCGCCGCAGACCACCCGCGCGCGGCTGCGCGGGGAGTTCATCAAGCACGCCCAGGACAAGCGGCGCGACTTCACCGTCGACTGGGTGCACCTCAAGCTCAACGACCAGGCGCAGCGCACCGTCCTGTGCAAGGACCCGTTCCGCGCCGTCGACGACCGCGTCGACAAGCTCATCGCCTCCATGTAGCAGCAGGAGTCCGGGGCCGGACGGCGTAATGAAGGGGCATGCCGCGCCGCGCCGTGCTCGCCGTCGCCCTGTCTCTCGCCCTGCTGCCGGTCGGCGCGCTCGCCGCCGCCGAGCCGGAGCCCGTCCCGTCGGGGGAGGGCGGCGCGCAGGACGCCGTCGTCGTCGCGGTGATCGACAGCGGGTTCTCCCCGTACCACGAGGACTACCTGGCCTCGACCATGCCGCAGGCCGAGGACGACGACCCGGGCAACGACCTGCCGCTCGACCGGC
>DATMKB010000274.1:0-3014 GCA_035553635.1 Mycobacteriales bacterium | reverse complement strand
GGCTCCGCCGAGCTGGTCGAGGAGGTCGTGCGGCTCGAGGGCTACGACACCGTGCCGGTCGAGCTGCCCGTGGCGCCGCCCGGGCGCGGCCTCACCCCTGAGCAGCGCCTGCGCCGCACGGCCTCCCGCGCGCTCGCGTCGGCCGGGCTGTCGGAGGTCGTGCTGCCGCCGTTCGTCGCCGAGCCGGCCCTCACGGCGCTCGACCCGGTGGCCCTGCCGCTGCGGCTGGCGAACCCGCTGTCGGAGGAGGAGGCGCTGCTGCGCCCCTCGCTCCTGCCCGGGCTCCTGCAGGCCGCGGTGCGCAACGCCTCGCGCGGGCTGCCCGACGTCGCGCTGTTCGAGACCGGGCACGTGTTCGTCGCGCCCGGCACGCCGCCGCCCTCGGTGCCCGGCGTCGCCGGCCGGCCGACCGACGACGAGCTCGCTGCGCTCGACGCCGCGCTGCCGGTGCAGCCGCGCCACCTCGGCGTCGTGCTCGCCGGGCGCCGGGCCACCGGCCTGCAGGAGCGGCCGGTCGACTGGGCCGACGCCGTCGAGGCGGTGCTGGCCGTCGGGCGGGCACTGCGCCTCGACCTCCGGGTGCGCGCGGCCGCCGAGGCCGCCTGGCACCCCGGCCGCTCCGCCGAGCTGCTGCTCGACGGCCGTCGCGTGGCCCTGGCCGGCGAGCTGCACCCGCGCACCGTCGCGGCGTACGGCCTGCCGCCGCGCACGTGCGCGGCGGAGGGGAACCTCGACGCGCTCGTGGCGGCCGCGTCCGCCGCGGGCGCGGTGCCGGCGCCGGTCGTCTCGCACTTCCCGCGCGCGTCGGTCGACGTCGCGCTGGTGGTCGACGCGCGCACGCCCGCCGCCGACGTGGAGGCGGCCCTGCGCGACGGCGCCGGTCCGCTGCTCGAGGCGCTGCGCCTGTTCGACGTCTTCACCGGCCCGCAGGTGGGGGAGGGCCGGCGCTCGCTCGCCTACGCCCTCCGCTTCCGCGCGCCCGACCGCACGCTCACCGACGACGAGGTGCTCGCCGCGCGCGACGCGGCCGTCGCCGCCGCCGGGGAGCGCACGGGAGCGGTGCTCCGCGGCGCCTGACCGCATGGCCATGCAAGGTCGTGTATGGTCTTGCGCATGGGGACGACGGTCGGGGTCGCGGGCGCCAGCGGGTACGCGGGCGGCGAGCTGCTCCGCCTGCTGCTGACCCACCCGTCGTTCGAGGTCGGCCCGCTGGCCGCGGGGGCGAGCGCCGGGCTGCCGGTGACGTCCGTCCACCCGCACCTGCCGCAGCTCGCCGACCGCGCGTTCGTCGCCACGGACGCCACCGCCCTCGACGGGTGCGACCTCGTGCTGCTGGCCCTGCCGCACGGCGAGTCCGCGGCCCTGGCAGCCGCGCTGCCGGACGACGTCGTCGTCGTCGACCTCGGGGCCGACCACCGGCTCGCCGACGCCGCCGCCTGGGAGCGCTTCTACGGCAGCCCGCACGCCGGCACCTGGGCCTACGGCCTCCCGGAGCTCTTCCGCGACGACCTGGCCGGCCGGACGCGCGTCGCGGCCCCCGGCTGCTACCCGACCGCCGTGTCGCTGGCCCTCGCGCCGCTGCTGTCGGCCGGGCTCGTGGAGGCCGACGACGTCGTCGTCGTGGCCGCGAGCGGCACGAGCGGGGCCGGGCGCGCGGCCAAGGCGAGCCTGCTCGGCAGCGAGGTGATGGGCGACCTGTCGGCGTACAAGGTCGGCGCGCACCAGCACACCCCGGAGATCCGGCAGACGCTCTCGCGCGCCGCCGGCACGCCCGTCTCGCTGTCCTTCACGCCGGTGCTCGCACCGATGCCGCGCGGCATCCTCGCCACCTGCACCGCCCGCACCCGCGCCACCGCCGACGAGCTCCGCACGGCGCTGCGCAACGCCTACGACGCCGAGCCGTTCGTGCACGTGCTCGCCGACGGCGCCTGGCCGCACACCGCCGCCACGGTCGGGTCCAACAGCTGCCACCTGCAGGTGGCGGTCGACGAGGACGCCGGCCGCGCGGTGGTCGTCAGCGCGATCGACAACCTCGGCAAGGGCGCCGCCGGGCAGGGGCTGCAGGTGGCGAACCTGCTGCTCGGGCTGCCGGAGACCACGGGCCTGCCGGTCAGCGGGGTGGCCCCGTGAGCGTCACGGCCCCCCTCGGCTTCCGCGCCGCCGGCGCCACCGCCGGTCTCAAGGACAGCGGCGCCCCCGACGTCGCGCTCGTCGTCAACGACGGCCCGCTGCGCTCGGCCGCCGCGGTCTTCACGAGCAACCGCTTCAAGGCCAACCCGGTGCTCTGGAGCGAGCAGGTCGTCAAGGACGGCCGCGTGCGCGCAGTGGTGCTCAACTCCGGCGGCGCGAACTGCGGCACCGGCGCCGCGGGGTTCCAGACCACGCACGCCACCGCCGAGCGCGCCGCCGAGCTGCTCGACGACGGCGCCGGCGACGTCGTCGTCTGCTCGACCGGACTCATCGGCCCGCTGTTCTCGCGCGAGCGGCTGCTGGCCGGCCTCGACGCCGCGCACGCCGCCCTGTCCGCCGACGGCGGCCCCGACGCGGCCACGGCCATCATGACCACCGACAGCGTCTCGAAGCAGGCCGTCGTGCAGGCCGACGGCTTCGTCGTCGGCGGCATGGCCAAGGGCGCCGGCATGCTCGCGCCGGCGCTCGCGACGATGCTCGTCGTCCTCACCACCGACGCCGACGTCGCCGCCGCTGCGTGCGACCGCGCGCTGCGCGCCGCGACGCGCACCACGTTCGACCGCCTCGACTCCGACGGCTGCCAGTCCACCAACGACACCGTGCTGCTCATGGCGTCCGGCGCCAGCGGCACCGCGCCGCCAGCCGAGGCGTTCGACGAGGCGGTGCGGCAGGTGTGCGCCGACCTCGCCGACCAGCTCCTGCGCGACGCCGAGGGCTCCGAGCACGACATCTCCATCGAGGTGGTCGGCGCCGCGACCGAGGACGAGGCCGTCGAGGTCGGGCGGTCCGTCGCGCGCAGCAACCTGTTCAAGTGCGCGGTGTTC
>DATMKB010000273.1:0-3119 GCA_035553635.1 Mycobacteriales bacterium | reverse complement strand
CGACCTCGACGTCGTGTTCTCCGGCCGGCTCGACGACAGCGGCCTCACGGACATCACCCAGACCGACGACGCCTCCGCCCAGGTGCGGCTCGCCACGAGCAGCGACGACCTGCTCGCCCTCGCCGACGGCCGGCTGGGCGTGCCGGCCGCGTGGGCCACCGGCCGCTTGAAGATCGAGGCCAGCGTCCTGGACCTGCTCAAGCTGCGCAGCCTGCTCTGAGGCTCATCCCGCGTCGGGGAGCCCCTCCACCGCGGTGACGCCGGCGCCGTCGCTCCGTGCGCCCCAGGCGGCGGAGCACGCGGCGCGCAGCGCCTCGACGTGCGCGGCCGGCCCCGTGGCCGGCTCCGTGGCCGCCCCCGCGGGCCGGACGCGGACCGTGCCGCCCTCGACCGCCGCCCGCCACGCCCCGCACGCCGTCTCGCCGTCGCGCGTGCGCACCGGCGGGTGCGGCAGCTCCAGGCCGCGCAGGTCCGCCGCGACGAAGGTCGGCCGCTCCCCCGGCGCCGCCGCCAGCAGGGCCGCGACGTCGACGACGCCCGTGAGGACGAGCAGGCTGTCGGCGCCGGCCCGCACGGCCCCGAGCACGTCGGTGTCGAGCCGGTCCCCGACCACCAGCGGCCGACGGGCCCCGACCCGGGCGACCGACTCGGCGTGCAGCGCCGGCTCCGGCTTGCCCGCGACGAGCGGCTCCCGGCCGGTCGCGCCGGCCACCGCCGCCACCATGGTGCCGTTGCCCGGCAGCGGACCGTCCGGGCTCGGCAGGGTGCCGTCGCGGTTGCCGGTCACCCACAGCGCCCCGGCGTGCACCGCGCGCGTCGCCTCGGCGAGGTCGGCCCAGGTCGTCGCCGGGTGCAGCCCCTGCACCACCGCCGCCACGTCGCCACCGGCCTCCGCCAGGGTGCGCACCGGGCGCAGGCCCGCCGCCGCCACCTGCGCGGCGAGGGCCGGGCTGCCCATCACGAGCACCGCGCTGCCCGGGGGCAGCCGCTCGGCCACCAGCCGCGCCGCCGCTTGCCCGCTGGTCACGACGTCGGACGGCTCGGCGTGGATCCCGACGCGGCCCAGCGCCGCGGCCACCTCCTCCACCGCCCGGGAGGCGTTGTTGGTCACGAAGGCGACTGCGCGGCCGGCGCGCCGCGCGGCGGCCACCCCCTCGGCGGCGTGCGCCACCGGCTCGGGACCGAGGTAGAGGACGCCGTCGAGGTCGAGGAGCAGGGCGTCGTAGCCGCCGAGCAGCGGGCCGTCGCAGGAGCCGAGGGCCGTCCCGCGGGCGGGCGCCGTCAGCGCCGAGCGGCGGTCAGGGCCGCCCGGGCGCCGCGCAGCGCCGTGCCGTAGTACGCGATGTCCGGGCGCATCGCGGCCGCCAGCGCCAGGTGCTCGACGGCGCTCTGGAGGTCGCCCGCCTTGGTGGCGGCGAGCCCGAGGCCGAACTGCGCGTAGTCGTCGGCCGGGTCGACGCTGATGATCCACTCGAAGTTCTCGCGCGCCTCGGCGTACATGCCGGCGTCGAACTGCGCACGGGCCAGGGCCTCGCGCACCATGCGCGACTCCGGCTCGCTGGTGGCGCAGTGCGTGAGGACCTGCACCGCGGCGTTGGTGTCGCCGTTGTCGAGCAGCTCGAGCCCGCGGACGTACCAGTCGTAGACCTCGCCGCGCGGCGGGACGTCCGGCGGCGGCGGCGGGAGGTCCGCGAACGGCTTGGCCGGCTCCTCGTCGGGCGCGCGCGGGTCGTAGCGGGGGTCGTACCTGCTCTCGGACACGCACGCTCCTGTCTGTCGCTCCGGTGGCCGGCCGGTCCGGCCGTCCACCTGCCGCTCCGCCCTGCCGAGCGGACCGGCTGCTCCTACCATGCCGCGCATGCCCGCCCGGCCCGGTCCGCGCGACCCGGCTGCGCCGGGTCCGCCTGCTGCCCCCTCCTCCTCCGGTCCTGCGGACACCTCTGTCGTACCCGGCGAGGTCCGTCCCTCCGGGCTGGTGCTCGCGCCCTTCCGCGCGCTGCGCCCCGACCCGGCGGTGACCGGTGGTCTCGCCGACCTCACGTCCCCGCCGTACGACGTCCTCGACGACGGCACGGTGGCCGACCTCGAGGCGGCGAGCGCCTGGAACGTGGTGCACCTCATCCTCCCACGGCCCGACCCGGACGCCGGTCACGACCGCTTCGCGGCCGCCGCGGCGCGCCTGCGGTCGTGGCGGGACACCGGCGCCCTGCGGCCCGACCCCGTGCCGGCGCTGTACGTCTACGAGGAGGCCGCGCCGAACGGGCACGTGCAGCGCGGGCTGGTCGGCGCGCTGCAGCTGAGCCCGGCCGAGGACGGCATCGTCCTGCCGCACGAGGACACGATGGCCGGCCCGGTCGCCGACCGGCTCGCCCTCTACACGGCGGTCGGCGCCGACCTCGAGCCGATCCTGCTCGTCACGGACGGGGGCGGCGCCGCGAGCCGGGCCGTCGCCGAGGCCGACGCCGCGCCACCGCTCGTCGACGTCGTCCTCCCGGACGGCCTGCGCCACCGGCTGTGGGCCCTCACCGACCCGGACCTGCTCGCCGCGGTCGCCGACGACCTCCACCCCCGGACGGCGCTCATCGCCGACGGCCACCACCGCTACGCCACCTACCTGCAGCGCCAGGCCCGGCACCACGCCGCCGGCGACGGCCCCGGCCCCTGGGACTACGGGCTGTGCCTGCTCGTGGACTCCGGCCGGCACGGCCCGGACGTGCACGCCATCCACCGGGTGGTCCCGGGCGTCCCGGCGGCCACCCTGGTCGAGCGCGCCGCTGGCCGAGCGCGCGTGCGCCCACTCGACCTCCCGTCGGGGTCCGGCCCGACCGAGGTGCTGCAGGCGCTGGCCGGGGCGCGGGCCGGCGGCCCGGCGTTCGTCCTGGTGGACGGCGGGACCGGCGCGCGGTTCCTGCTGTCCGACCTCGACCCGGACCTCGTGGCCGCGACCCTGCCGGGGGACCGCTCGGCCGCGTGGCGCAGCCTCGACGTGACCGTCCTCCACCACGTCGTCGTCCCGCACCTGTGGTCCCTGCGGGACGACGAGCACGCCGTCGCCTTCGAGCACGACGCGGACAGCGCCGTGCGGCGCGCCGCGACGACCGGCGGCACGGCTGTCCTGC
>DATMKB010000272.1:0-2176 GCA_035553635.1 Mycobacteriales bacterium | reverse complement strand
TGCGCGGCATCAGCGAGTGCGAGCGGGTGGAGTCGCAGGTGCGCTCCGGTCCGCTCGCGCGCACGCTCGCCTTCCCGTACCACCCGCACGTCACCGTGGCGCACGACCTCGGCGAGGAGGCGCTCGACCGCGCCTTCACCGAGCTGGCCGGCTACGAGGCGCGCTTCACCGTCTGGGGGTTCACGCTCTTCGAGCAGGGGCGCGACAGGGTGTGGCGGCCGCAGCGCGACTTCCCCTTCGGCGGCGGCGGGCTGCCGGGCCCCCTCGCGCCCCCGGGGTGACGCGCGGCCCTGCGGGGTAGCGAACCGCCATGTCCTCCCTTCAGGAGCGGTTCACGGCGCTGCGCGAGCGCCGACCCGCGCTCGACCACCTCGTCCGCGCGGCGCAGCGCTACCAGGCCGACACCGGCGACCGGCTCGCGGCGTCGGTGACGTTCTTCGGCTTCCTGTCGTTCTTCCCGCTCCTCGCGCTGTCGGCGTCGCTGCTCGCGCTGTTCCTCGGCGACAGCGCCATCACCACCGTGGCGCGCGAGGTCGACTCCTTCGCGCCGGGGCTGTCGGAGCAGCTCGGGCTCGAGACGCTGCTCGAGGAGAACACGAGCACGGCGCTCGGGCTCGCCGGCCTCGCGAGCCTCGCCGGCCTGCTGTACGCCGGCCTCGGCTGGGTCGACGCCCTGCGCGAGGCGGTGCGCACCGTCTGGCACCAGAACGTCAAGGCCGGGAACTTCCTCAAGAAGAAGGCCGTCGACGTCGTCATCCTCGCCGGGCTCGGGGCGACGCTCGTCTTCTCGGTGCTGGTGTCGGCCGCGGCCGGCGCCTTCACCGGTGTCTTCCTCGACCTCGTCGGCCTCGACGACGGTCCGGTGGGCAACCTGCTCGTCACGCTGCTCGGCACGGTGCTGGCGCTGCTCACCAGCACGCTGCTGTTCCTCTACCTGTTCATCCGGCTGCCCAAGGTCCAGACGCCGTGGCGCAAGGTGCTGCGCGGCGCGGTGCTCGCCGCGGTGCTCTTCGAGGTGCTCAAGCGCGTGGGCGCGGTGTACGTCGAGCGGACGACGGAGAACCCGCTCTACGGCGCCTTCGCCGTCGTCGTCGGCCTGCTCGTCTGGATCAACCTCGTGTCGCGGATGCTGCTGTTCTGCGCCGCCTGGACGGTCACGGCGCCCTTCGACAGCGACGTCGCGCCGTCGGGCACCGCCGACCCGGAGCAGGCCCGCAAGGCCGGCATCCCGGAGGAGTTCGCCGACGGCGACCCCGACGAGCCCCCTGTCATCCAGAAGGACGGCGCCCCGTCGCCGCTGCTGGCCGCGACGATGGGCGCGACGCCGCCGCAGGACGAGCCCGAGGGCCCGCCCAGCCGGCAGGAGCACCCGCGCGCGGCGCGGCGTCGCGGCCGCGTCCCGGCCGACCGCTCGGCCGCCGCCGACGCCGGCCTGGACGCCCGGTCGTCCGCCGGCCCGGCTCCCGACCCCTACCCGGACGAGCCGGACCGGCCGGCCGCGCAGGTGCCCGGCGAGGTCGCCGTGCGCCGCGTCGCCCAGGCGGGCGCCGCGCTGGTGAGCGCCGGGCTCGTCGGCGTCGGTGTCTACGCCGTCCGCACGGCGGTGGGGGTGCTGCGCCGGTAGCGCACGAGCAGGGCGACGGCGGCGGCCGCCACCAGCGGCATGAGGCCGAGCGCCGTCCGCAGGCCCAGGACGTCGGCGAGCTGCCCGACGAGCAGCGGCCCGACGAGCACCGCGCTGCTGCCCGCGACGATGCAGCGGCTGCTCACCACGGCCGACCGGTCCGGGGCGCCGGCGACGGCGAGCGCCAGCCCGAACGGGAAGAGCACGGCGATGCCCAGGCCCAGCAGCAGCAGGCCCGTCAGGGCGCCGGCCGGTGCGGTGGTGGCCGCCTGCAGCGCCAGGGCGACCGCCACCAGCCCGAGGCCGACCCCGACCAGCGCCGACGGGTCGCGGCGGCGCACGAGCACGCCGCCGACCACCCGCCCGGCGAGCATCGCGCCGAAGAACAGCGTCATCGCGCTGACGGCGGCGGGGCGGGACAGGCCCACCACCTCGCGGAAGTAGGTGGCGCCCCAGTACGAGGTCGACCACTCGAGCACGACGCCGGTGAACACCAGCGCGACGCCCAGCCGGGCGCGCGCGGGCAGGGGTCCCGTGACGACGTCGACGCCC
>DATMKB010000271.1:0-10800 GCA_035553635.1 Mycobacteriales bacterium | reverse complement strand
CGTCCAGCACTGGCTCGACGGCGGCACCACCGACCTGCCCAACCTCGTGCTCCTGTGCCACCAGCACCACCACGAGCACCACGACCAGCACCACGACCTCCGCCACCGCGACGGCCGCTGGATCACCGACCAGGGCTGGGGAGACCAGGCACCACCCTGACCACCCGGCGGCAGCCGGCCCGGACGCGACCCTCAGGACCCCTGCCGCGCCCGCACCTCGCGGTCGCTGACCGCCACCGCCGACAGCAGGCCGCCCGCGGCCAGCAGTCCGGCGGAGAGCAGCAGCGCCGTCCGGTAGCCGGGGGCGAACTGCGCCGGGTCCTGGTAGTCGGCACCCGTGAGGCCGGAGACCGCCGGGAGCACGGCGACGGCGAGCAGCCCGGCCGTGCGCGCCACCGCGTTGTTCACCCCGGACGCCACCCCCGCGTGCCGCTCGGGCGCCGCGGCGAGCACGGTCACCGTCAGCGGCGCCACGACGGTGGCCAGCCCGAGGCCGAGCAGGAGCACGCCCGGCAGGACGTCGACGAGGTAGGAGGCGCCCTCCGGGACCCGGGCCAGCAGCACCGTGCCGGCGGCGCACAGCAGCGGCCCCGCCGTCATCGGCCAGCGCGGTCCCACGCGGGCCGCCACGGCGCCGGACCGCGACGACAGCAGGAGCATGCACGCCGTGACGGGGACCAGCGCCAGCCCGGAGGCGAGCGGCGAGAAGCCGCCGACCACCTGCAGGTGCACCACGACGAGCAGCAGCACCGCCGCCAGCGCGGCGTAGACGAGCAGCGTCACGACGTTCGTGGCGGTGAACTGGCGGGAGGAGAAGAGCCCGAGCGGCACCATCGGCCCGGGCGACCGGTGCTCCACGACGACGAAGGCGGCGAGCAGCGCCGCCCCCGCCACGAGCGCGGCCGCGAGGGGGCCGCCCGCGGTGTCGTCCCCCAGCGCGACGAGCCCGTAGGTCAGCGCCGCCAGGCCCGCCGCGCCGAGCAGCGCCCCCGCGACGTCGAGGTGCGGGGCGGAGTCCGGGTCGCGCGTCTCGGGCACGCGGCGCACCGCCACCACGACGACGACGGCGCACAGCGGCACGTTGACGAGGAACACCAGGCGCCACGACACCTCGACGAGCAGCCCGCCGAGGAACGGCCCCAGCGCCGCGGCGAGCGCCCCGAGCGCCGACCACACGCCGATCGCGCGGCCGCGGTCCTGCGCGTCGAAGGACGACTGCAGGATCGCCAGGCTCCCCGGCACGAGCAGCGCTCCCCCGACGCCCTGCAGGACGCGGGCGGCGACGAGCAGCTCCACGGTCGGGGCCAGCCCGCACAGCACGCTCGCCACGCCGAACCACACCGTGCCGACGACGAACACCCGCCGCCGCCCGTAGCGGTCGCCCAGCGAGCCGCCGAGCAGCAGCAGCGCGGCGAGCGAGAGCGCGAAGCCGTTCACGGTCCACTGCAGCTCGGCGAAGCTCGCGCCGAGGTCCCGTCCGACGGTCGGCAGCGCGACGTTCACCACGGTGGTGTCGAGAAGCACGACCCCGCTGCCGAGGACGGTCGCGGCGAGGGCCCAGCGGCCGTCGGACGTGCCCAGTCGCAGACCGCTCACCGGGCGGCCAGCGCGTCGGCGTCCGCGGCCTGCGCGGCCTCCACCGCGGCGTCGGTGTCGGTGACGGCGAGCAGCAGCCCGCCCGAGGCGAACAGCACGAGCAGGCTGAGCAGCGCACCGCGGTACGAGCCGGTGACGTCGAGGACGACGGCGAACACCAGCGTGCCCACCCACGCCGTCCCGCGCTCGGCCAGCTCGTAGAAGCCGAAGAACGACGACTGCCGCTCGTCCGGCACCATCTGGCTGAACAGCGAGCGCGCCACCGACTGCGAGCCGCCCAGCACGAGGGCGATCACGACGCCGAGCAAGTACGCCTGCAGCGTCGTCTCGAGGGCGAGCACCGCGTACAGGACGACGCCGACCCAGACGGCGAGCGTCCCGAGCAGCGTGCGCTTGCCGCCGACGCGCTCGGCGAGCCGGCCGCAGACCGCCGCTCCGGCGACGGCCACCACCTGGATGAGCAGGACCAGCTGCAGCAGGAACGGCGTGGCGTCGTCCGCCGACTGGCCGCGGGCGACGAAGAGCTCCTGGGTCAGCACCACGGCCGACAGGGCGACCACGGCCTGCACGGCGTCGTTGAACAGCAGGAAGGCGACGAGGAAGCGCAGGGTCCCGGGCAGCCGCCGCAGCGCGCGCAGCGAGCCCCGCAGCTGGGCGAGCGAGTGCCGGACCTCCGCGCCGAGCCCCGGGCCGGCGGCGTCGGGCACCGCCCAGGGCAGCTGCCGCGCGGCGTCGAGGCGGCGGACCGCCACCAGGCCCAGGGCGAGCCACCACAGGCCCGCGACCGCGATGGACAGCCGCACCGCCGTCCCGCGGTCGATGCCGAGCGGCTCGGCGGCGGTGAGCAGGGCGAGCGACAGCGCCAGCACGAGCGCCCCGCCGGCGTAGCCGTGCGCGAACCCGCGGGCCGAGACGCGGTGGCGGTCCGCCGGCTCGGCGACGTCGGACAGGTGGGCGTTGTAGACGGTGATCGCCGCGCCGTAGGCGAGGTTCGCGACGACGAAGGCCGAGAGCCCGAGCAGCGGGCCGGGCGCCGCGGCGAGCACGAGGGCGGCGCCCGCCCCGGTCCAGGTGGCACCGCGCAGCACCGCGCGCTTGGCCGACGGGCGGTCGGCCAGCGCGCCGAGCACCGGCAGCGCCACCACCTGCAGGAGCACCGACACGCTGACGGCGTAGGCGTACACGGCTCCGGCGCGCGGTGAGAGCCCGAGGACGTCGAGGCGCCCGTCGTCGCCCGCGGCGGACTCGGCCAGCGCCGTGAGGAACGGCCCGCCGACCGCCGTCACGACCGTGGTGACGAAGGCCGAGTTGGCGACGTCGTACAGCGTGAAGCCCGACACCGCGCGGCGGCGGACCGGCTCGAGCTCGGGGGAGATCACCGCTGCAGTGTGCGGGAGCCGTGACCCGGCGCACCTGAGCAGTTCTGCCCGGTCCGGCAGGAGGCCGGCGGACCGCGGCGAAGGGAGGGGGGTCCGCCCCCCACCTCCCGGGAGCCCCCGACGTGAGAAGCACCCTCCGCCTCGCCGTCCCGCTGGCCGTCGCCGCGCTCGGCGTCTCGGTCCTGCCCGCGGTCGCCGCCGGCCGCACGCCCGCCCTGCCCGGCTCGTCGAGCAGCGTCGCGGCCCTGGCCACCGGCGCCGCCGGCGAGCAGGCGGGGACCTTCGACTACACCCAGCTGGCACCGGTGCTCAGCCAGCCGGTGTACCCGAAGACCGTCCGCGAGGTGCGCACCATCACAGCGCACGACGGCGAGCAGATCTACCTCGAGATCGTCCGGCCCGACCCGGCCGTCTACCCCGAGACGGCCACCGGCCTGCCGGTCGTGCTGGAGGCCAGCCCGTACCACGGCACGATCGCCGACCGCGACGGCACGCGCATGTTCCCGGACCCCACCGACACCACGGGCCAGAAGATGGGCCTCACGGGGTACTTCGCGCAGCGCGGCTACGGCGTCGTGATGATGGACCTGCGCGGCACCGGCCGGTCGACGGGCTGCCTCGACCACCTCGGGCAGAACGACGCCAAGGACCTCACGACCGTCATCGAGACCCTCGCCGCCGAGGACTGGACCAACGGCCGCATCGGCATGACCGGGCACTCCTACGTCGGCTCCACGCCGAGCGTGGCCGCCGCCGTGGCGCCGAAGGGCCTGGTGACCATCGCCCCCAGCGCGGGCCTCGCCTCGATGTACGACCACCAGTTCAACAAGGGCATCCCCTGGAACCTGCAGTACATCGGTCCGATGGTCGCCTACGAGGGCCTCGCCCTCGACCGCGACCTGCCCCCGGGCACGCCGTCGGCGCTCGGCGACCGCACCGGCGACAACGCCGGCAACGGGCCCAACCCGCAGACCGGCTGCGGCCTGCCGAACTCCGCGGCCCTCGCCGGCACCGGGCAGGTCACCGGCCAGTACGAGCTGTGGCACGCGCAGCGCGACTGGGGCAAGCGCGCCGCGGCCGCCGACATCCCGATCTTCATGATCCACGGCGTCAACGACAACGCCGCGCGCATCCCCGCCGCCGAGTGGTTCTTCGGCGAGCGCTTCGGCCGCGAGGGCGACAAGGTCTGGGTCGGCCAGTGGGACCACGGCTCGACGAACGGCCGCTGCGGCAGCCCGACGAACGCCCGCGTCCTGCACCCGACCTGCCGCTTCGACCAGATGCAGTACGCGCTGCACGCCTGGTTCGACAAGCACCTGATGCTGAAGGACGTCCCGACCGGCCCGGCCGTCGAGGCCTTCCTCAACGGCGAGGCCCCGCTCAACATCGCGCAGGTCCGCGACCCGCAGACCTGGGGCACCAAGGTCGCCACGCGCGACGCCTGGTCCCGCCCCACCACGCGGCTGCAGCTGTTCCCGGACGCCCGTGACGGCAGCCTGCGCCTCACCCCGCCCGACGGCGCCGGCTCGCGCAGCTTCAACGGCGGCGTCAACGCGGTGATCGCGGCGAGCAACGGCGCGGCGAACCGGCTCACGTTCACCACCCCCGAGGGCACCTTCACCGAGGACACGGTCCTGCTGGGCCTGCCCGAGCTGGTGCTGCGCGCCTCGCAGTCGCTGGCGCAGGTCAACCACCTGACGGCCACGCTCTACCGGGTCGACGCGAGCGGCAACCGCGAGATCGCCAACGTCTGCGGCATCCAGCCGATGCTCCGCTTCGGCGTCCAGACGCTCGCCCCGGTGGTCCCGGGCCAGGCCATGGACCTGCCGATGCAGTGCTTCACCGCGGCGCACTGGGTGAAGGCCGGCCAGCGGCTGCAGCTCGAGATCGGGACGCGGACGGTGCACCACGCCTCCTTCGCGAGCGACCCGCAGATCACCGTGTTCACCGGCCCGGGCGCGACCCGCTACTCGCTGCCGACCGTGCAGACCGTGCTCACCGACGACGTGCGGCTGCGCGACGGCGGCACGCCCGACGGCGCTCCCGGCAGCACCGGCGCGGCCGTCGCCGAGAGCGGCGCGGTGACCTTCAGCGGCCTGGCCAAGGACGCGATCCTCGTCCCGTAGCCCCGCCCGCTCGTCCCGGAGGCCCCCGCCGCACCACGCGCCGGGGGCCTCCGGCGTACCGGCGCGGCGCCGGGGGCAGGACGCCGCCGTGCGCCGCACCGTGCCCGCCCTCCTGACCGTCGTCCTCGCCGTCCTCGGCGGGCTGTCCGTGCTGCTGCGCCGGCTGGCGTCCCGGCCGCCGTCGGTCGCCGACCGCGAGGCGCTGCCGCCCGGCTCCACGTCCGTGACGACGGAGGACGGCGTCCGGCTGCACGTCGAGGTGGAGGAGGCCGACAGCGACCTGACGGTGGTGCTCGTGCACGGCTTCACCGCCCGCCTCGGCGAGTTCGAGCTGCAGCGCGACGCGCTGCGCCGGGCCGGGGTGCGCGCCGTCCTGTACGACCACCGGGGGCACGGCCGCAGCGCGTGGGGCCCGCCCCGCGCCGCCACGACCGCCCAGCTCGGCCGCGACCTCGCCGTCGTGCTCGACGAGGTGGTGCCGCCCGGTCCCGTCGTGCTGCTGGGGCACTCGATGGGCGGCATGACGGTGATGGCCCTGGCCCGGCAGCGGCCGGAGCTGTTCGGCCCCCGCGTCGCCGGGGTGCTCCTGCTGGCGACGTCGGCCGGCGAGCTCGTGCACACCGGCGTCGTCGGCTCGGGCGTGCGGGTGCTGCGCCGCCTGCGCCTGCTCGGGGCCTACCTGTGGTGGCTGCGCCTGCTGTCGCCGGTGCTCGAGCGCTTCCGCCGCCGCGGCACCGTGGCCGGGCGCGCCTTCACCCGCCGGTACCTGTTCGGCCGCGACGACGCCGACGACCCGGCCCTGGTCACGGAGGTGCAGCGGATGCTCGAGGAGACGCCGCTGACCGTCAGCGCGGCGTTCTGGGCGACGTTCGTGTCGCACGATGAGCTCGCCTCGCTGCAGGCGCTGCGCGGCGTCCCGGTGACGGTCGTGTGCGGCACGCACGACCGGCTCACCCCGCTGGCGCACAGCCGCCGGATCGCCGCGGTCCTGCCGGACGCCGAGCTCGTCGTCGTGCCGGGCGCCGGGCACAGCGTCAACGTGACGCGCTACCAGGTGGTCGACGACGCGCTGCTGGGGCTGGTGGAGCGGGTCCGCGCGCGGGCGGCGGCCTAGCCGAGGAGGCCGTCGACCGGGCGGCTCGACAGCACGACCAGGCGCTGGGTGGCCCGCGTGACGGCGACGTAGAGGCTCCGCAGCCCCGCCTCGCGCGTGCGGCCCTCCTCGACGACGCCGTGCGGCTCGACGACGACGCACCCGTCGTACTCGAGGCCCTTCACCGACCACGGGTCGACCACCGACAGCCGCGGCGCCTCCTCGAGCAGCCCGCCGACCGCGGCCTCCACCGCCGCGACGAGCCCGTGCGGCGCGACGACGCCGACCGTGCCGCTGACGGCGCCGAGCAGCTCCTCGACCACCCCGGGCAGCGCGGCGAGGGGGTCGCCCACCGCCAGCACCGGCTCGACGCCCGTGCTGCGGACGGCATCCGGCGCCGTCGCGGCCGGGTCGATCCGGCGCAGCAGGCGCGCCGCCAGCCCGGCCACCTCCGTGCTGGTGCGGTAGTTGGTCGTGAGCTCGACGGTGCGCACGCGGGCCCGCCCGAGCGCCTCGTCGAGGGCGCCCCGCACCTCGTCGACGTCGGGCCAGGCCGACTGCACCCAGTCGCCCACGACGGTCCAGGTGCCGCCGCGCCCGCGGCGGGCCAGCATCCGCCACTGCATCGGCGAGACGTCCTGCGCCTCGTCGACGACGACGTGCGCGAAGGTGCGGTAGTCCTTCTCCTCCGCGACGTTGCGCCCGCTGCGCCGGGTGCGGTCGGCGAAGGTGGTGACCTCCGCGGAGCGGGCCAGCTCGTCGAGGTCGGACGCCTCGTCCCAGTCGTCCTCCTCCTGCTCCACGGGAGGGGCGCCGAGCAGCTCGGCGAGCTCGTCCCAGAGGGCGGCGTCGGCCGGGGTGAGCCGCGGACCGGCACCCGCCCACGAGCGCTCCAGCGCGACGACCTCGGCGTCCGACAGCAGGTCGCCGGCGAGCTCGCGCAGCGGCAGGCTCCCCGAGCGCAGCCGCCCCAGGACGTCGACCGGGGTGAGCACCGGCCAGGCGGCGTCGAGCCACCGGCGGTAGGCGTCGTCGGAGCGCAGCCAGGCCTCGAAGTCGCTGCGGTCGTCGTGCTCGTCGCGGGCGGCGCCGGGCCGGCGGTCCCACGCGCGCCAGGCCAGCTCGAGCGCGGCGGCGGAGAAGGCCGCGCGCCCGCCGTTGTGGCTGCGGGCCCGGCCGACCTGCGCCCGGCGACGGGCGAGGTCGCCGCCGCGCACGCGCACGGTGGCGCCCCAGCGCGTGACCTCGAGGTCGGGCAGCCGGCGGGGCCCGCCGAGGTGGCGCACGACGCGCTGCAGCACCTCGGCCATCCGGGCCGAGCCCTTGGCGGTGGCGGCGGCCGGCTCGTCGCGGCCCTCGACGGTCCAGCCCCGCGGCAGGTCCGGCAGGCCGCCGAGGGAGGCGAGCCGCACGCTCGTCTCGCCGAGCGCGGGCAGCACGGCGGAGATGTAGTCGACGAACACCGGCGACGGGCCGACCACGAGCACCCCCCGGCGGGCGTACCACTCGCGCCGGGCGTACATGAGGTAGGCGACGCGGTGCAGGGCGACGGCCGTCTTGCCGGTGCCCGGGCCGCCGGTGACCACGAGGGCGCCGTCGTCGGGGGCGCGGACGGCCTCGTCCTGCTCCCGCTGGATGGTGGCGACGATGTCGCGCATCCGGCCGCTGCGCTCGCGCGAGAGCGCCGCGACGAACGCGCCGTCGCCCACCACGGTGGTGCCCTCGAGCGGCACGTCCGGGTCGAGCAGCTCGTCGTCGACGCCCACCACCTGCGTGCGCCGGGTGCTGATCGTCCGGCGGCGCACGACGCCGCGCGGGTCGGCGGCGGTGGCGCGGTAGAACGCCGCGGCCGCCGGCGCGCGCCAGTCGACGACGATCGGCTCCTGGCGGTCGGTGCGCAGGCCCAGCCGGCCGACGTGGTGCACCGTGCCGTCGGCGAGGTCGAGCCGGCCGAAGACCAGCCCCTCCCCCGCCTCGTCGAGGTCGGCGCGGCGGGCCGAGGCGGCGAGGGCGACGACGTCGCGCTCGTAGACGGCCTGCGGCGTCCCGGCCGTGGGGGCGAGGCTCTCCGCCTCGCGGGCCGCGGCCTCCCGGCGCAGCGCCTCGAGGCGCTCGTGCGCGCGGTCGAGGACGACCTGCTCGCGCTCCAGCTCGGCGGCCACGGCGTCCGCCGAGCGCGGTGCGGTCTGCTCCAGCACCCGGACAGTCTGCCTGCCCTCAGCGCGGGAGGGGCACCACCGCGGCCGTCACCGGCCCGGCGAGCAGCGCCGGGACCTCCGCGGCCGGGACCGGGCGCGACAGCAGGAAGCCCTGCGCCATCTCGCAGCCGAGGTCGCGCAGGACGCGGAGCTGCTCCTGCCGCTCGACGCCCTCCGCGACCACCGACAGGCCGAGGTCGGCGCCGAGCGCGAGCAGGGCCCGGACGAAGCGCTCCTGCTGCGGGTCCTCGCCGAGGCCCGCGACGAAGGCCCGGTCGACCTTGAGCACGCGCAGCGGCACCGCCGACAGGTGGGCGAGCGAGGAGTAGCCGACGCCGAAGTCGTCGAGCGCCAGCCGGACGCCGAGGTCGGCGAGGGCCCGGGTGGCCGCGCGGGCCGCCGGCGGGTCGGGCAGCAGCCCGGTCTCGGTGACCTCGAGGACGAGCCGGTCGGCCTCGACGCCGTGCCGCTCGAGCGCCGCGCGCACCCGGCCGGGCAGGCCCGGGCTGACGAGGTCCGGCGGGCTGACGTTCACGCCGACCCGCAGGTCCGCGGCGCCGAGCTCGCGCGTCCAGCGGGCGAGGTCGGCGCAGGCCAGCTCGAGCACGTGGTCGGTGAGGCGGGCGACGAGCCCCGTGCGCTCGGCCACCGGCACGAACTCCGACGGCGGCACCCGCCGGCCCTCCCACGTCCACCGCGCGAGGCACTCGAGCCCCTCGACCACGCCCGTCGCGACCGTGACCACCGGCTGGTAGTGCACCTCCAGGCGGTTGTCGTCGCCGGCCCCGTCCAGGGCCGCGGCGAGCGCCTGCGCCAGCCGCTCCTGCTCGACCTCCTCCAGCGACATCCCCGGCCGGTACAGCTGCACCTGCGACTTGCCCTGCCGCTTGGCGCGGTACATCGCGGTGTCGGCCCGCACGAGCAGCTCGCTCGGCGTCGGCGTCGCGGCGTCGGGCGGGACCTCCGCCAGGCCGATGCTCGCCGTGACGCGCACGGTCCGGTCGGCCACGGCGAACGGCGCGTCGAGGGCCTCCGCCACCCGTCGGGCGACGGTCGCGGCGTCCTCCCCCTGCTCGAGCAGGACGGCGAACTCGTCGCCGCCGAGCCGGGCGAGCGTGTCGGCGCTGCGCACCGCCCCGCGCAGCCGCTCGGCCACCCGGACGAGCAGCGCGTCGCCCGCGGCGTGCCCGGCGGTGTCGTTGACGACCTTGAAGTCGTCGAGGTCGCAGAGCAGCACGGCGAGCGGGCGCAGGTCGCGGCGGTGCAGGTCGAGGGCGTGCTGCAGCCGGTCGCCGAACAGGGCCCGGTTGGCCAGGCCCGTCAGGCCGTCGTGGAACGCCTGGTGGCGCAGCTCGGCCTCCCGGCCGGCCAGTGCCCCCAGCAGCACCCGGGTCTCCCGCAGGTGCAGGAACTGCCGCACGAGCACCAGCACGACGACGAGGGCCAGCAGCGCGCGCGCCGGCGCCTCGGGCGTCGTCCCGGAGAGGTTGCGCGCCAGCATCACCACCATCGCCACGACGACGGCGACGTACGGGACGGCGCTCTGGGCCTGCAGCGGCGGGTCCGCGGCGTCGTCGGCCGCGCCGGGGTCGGCCACGACGGCGGCGAGCGCGAGCAGCCCGAACCCGGCGAGCCAGAGCAGGTCGACGCCCTGGCCGCTCGCGAACGCACCGGTCGCGGCGAGCACCGCGAAGGCGCCGTCCGCGACGGCGATGCACAGCGCTCCCGCACCGAGCAGCCCCAGCGCCGCCCGGTCGGTGCGGCGGTGCGCGAGGGCGAGCGCGACCAGGACGAGCACGACGAGGTCGGCGGCCGGGTAGGCCAGCGACACCACGAAGGCGAGGGGGTCGGTGGCGCCGGCGTCCACGAGGTGCCGGAGCACGGTCGACCACGACACGAGCCCCAGCGCCGCGGCCACGGTGAGCGCGTCGAGAAGCCACCGCCCCTGCAGCCGCCGGTCGACCGGCGCGTGCAGCAGGCACGCGAGCCCGAGGGCCAGGGGCAGGACGAGGTAGCCGGCGTCGGCGGCGGAGGGGAAGGGCACCGCCCGGCCGGCCGCCTCGTAGCCCGTCCAGAGCGCCTGCCCCGCCGCCCAGCCGGCACAGCCGGCGGCCACGGCCAGCCAGGCCCGGCGTCGGCGCCCGGTGCACGTGCGCGAGCGGGCCAGCGCGCTCGCCGCCGCGGTCGCCGCTCCCGCCAGCTGGAGCAGGTTCGCCGCGTGCGGCTGCCACGCGGCGCCCCGCAGGGGCGGGGCATGCAGGGCGGCGGCCAGCAGGAGGGCGAGCGCCATCGCCGCGCCGGCGCGTCGCGGACGGTCGAGCACCTCCCACCTCCTGCTCGGAGCATCGGCCCCGTCCGGCGTCGGGCGCATGACACGGACGGGGCCGATGCTCCGAGCAGGAGGTGGG
>DATMKB010000270.1:0-3145 GCA_035553635.1 Mycobacteriales bacterium | reverse complement strand
CGGGCGCAGGTGGGAGCGCACTGGCTGCGGACGGGGGAGTGGCTGTGACCGCACCGGGCCGACCACCGGTGCGGCGTGGGGGCTCTACACGGCGGCCGGCCGCGGCGCCGGCGACCCGCGGCGGGCGTCGACGGAGAACTTCACCGCGCTGGCGCTCGTGCTGGCGCCGCTCGGGCTGGCCGGCGCCGCCGCGGGGCTGCCCGTGACCGCCGAGGGCCTGGTCTGGGGCGTCGTCATGGGCGCGGGCACGACGGCCCTGGCCTACGTCGCCTGGTACGCGTGCCAGCCGTCGCTGACCGGTGCGCAGGCCGGCCTCGTGCAGCTGGCGATCCCGGTGCTCACCACGGCCGGCGCCGTCGTGCTGCTCGACGAGGCCCTGTCGGTGCTGCTGCTCGTGGCGGCGGTGCTCGTCGGTGCGGGCATGTGGCTGGGCAGCGCCGTGCCGGCGCGGCCGCGCCCCCGATAGCCTGCGTGCCGTGGAGCGGGAGGTGCGGCGCGGCGCCATGGGGCTGCCCGTCGTCGGCATGGTGGGCGGCGGCCAGCTGTCGCGCATGACGCACCAGGCGGCCATCTCGCTCGGGCTCTCGCTGCGGGTGCTGGCCGACGCCACGCACGACAGCGCGGCGCTCGTCGCGAACGGCGTCGTCGTCGGGTCGCACGAGTCGCTGGACGACCTGCGGGCCTTCGCCGAGGGCTGCGAGGTGGTCACCTTCGACCACGAGCACGTCCCGGGCCCGCTCATCGAGGCGCTCGAGCAGGAGCACCGCGTCTTCCCGTCGTCGGCGGCGCTGCGGCACGCCCAGGACAAGCTCGTCATGCGCGAGCGGCTGTCGGCCCTCGGGGCGCCGGTGCCGCCCTTCACCCCGGTGGCCACCCGCGCCGACGTCGAGGGCTTCGGCCGGCACGTCGGCTGGCCGCTCGTGCTCAAGGCGGCCAGCGGCGGCTACGACGGCAAGGGCGTCTGGGTGGTCGCCGACCTCGACGAGGCCGACGAGGTGCTGCGCAGCGGCGTGCGGCTGCTGGCGGAGGAGAAGGTGCCGCTGCGGCGCGAGCTGGCGGCCGTAGTCGCCCGCTCGCCGTACGGGCAGGCGGCGGCCTGGCCGGTGGTCGAGACCGTGCAGAGCGACGGCATCTGCGTCGAGGTCGTCGCCCCCGCGCCGGACCTCGACGAGGACCGCGCGCTCGAGGCCCAGGACCTCGCGCTGCGGCTGGCCGACGCGCTCGACGTCGTCGGCGTGCTGGCGGTGGAGCTGTTCGACCTGGGCGACCGGCTCGTGGTCAACGAGCTGGCGATGCGGCCGCACAACAGCGCGCACTGGACCATCGAGGGGTCCCGCACCTCGCAGTTCGAGCAGCACGTGCGCGCGGTGCTCGACTACCCGCTCGGCGAGACCCGCACGACGGCGCCGTGGGTGGTGATGGCCAACCTGCTCGGCGGCGAGGGCGACCCGGACCTCGACCGGCGCATGCACCTGCTCATGGGCCGCGACCCGGGGCTGAAGGTGCACCTGTACGGCAAGGAGGTCCGGCCCGGGCGCAAGATCGGGCACGTCACCGCGCTCGGCGACGACCTCGACGACGTGCGCCGCCGGGCGCAGGCGGGAGCGCACTGGCTGCGGACGGGGGAGTGGCTGTGACCGCACCGGTGGTCGGCCCGGTGGTCGGCGTCGTCATGGGCAGCGACAGCGACTGGCCCGTGATGCAGGGCGCCGCGGAGGCGCTGGCGGAGTTCGACGTGCCGCACGAGGTGCGCGTGGTCTCGGCGCACCGCACACCGCACGACATGCTCACCTGGGCCGCCGAGGCCGCCGGCCGCGGCCTGCGGGTGGTCATCGCCGGCGCCGGGGGAGCGGCCCACCTGCCTGGGATGGTGGCGTCGGCGACGCCGCTGCCCGTGATCGGCGTCCCGGTGCCGCTGAAGCACCTCGACGGGATGGACTCGCTGCTGTCGATCGTGCAGATGCCGGCCGGTGTGCCCGTGGCCACGGTGTCGGTGGGCGGGGCCCGCAACGCCGGCCTGCTGGCGGTGCGCGTGCTGGCGGCCTCCGACGACGCGCTGCGCGAGCGCATGACCGCCTTCCAGGCCTCGCTGGCCGACACGGCGCGGGCCAAGGACGCCGCGCTGCAGGAGCGCCTGCGCGACGCGTAGCACCGGCGGCTCCGGGCAGGGACTCCGGCAGGAGACGACACCCGGGAGGGACCATGCGGCGCGCTCTCGTCCGCACGACCGTCACCGCGCTCGCGCTGACCGCCGCCCTGAGCGGCTGCGCGGAGCGCGAGCCCGTCGAGGAGGGCACCAGCACCACCGAGGACACGAGCGTCGAGGACCCCGGCGAGAGCGGGGAGTCCGGCGAGGCCGAGGTCGAGGGCGGCTGACCGCCCCGATCTTCATGACGAACAGGTAACGTCGGAGCGGTCCTCGCCCCCGACGCCCCAGGAGCTCCCCCGTGCTGCACGCCCGCCAGGGGACCCCTCTCCGCTCGCGCCTGCTGCCCGCCGTGCTTGCCGGCGCGGTGGTCGCCGCGACCGGCGGCCTCGCGCTGCTCGAGCCGGACGGCGAGGACGCCCTCGTCGTCCGCGCTGCGTCGGCGGAGGAGCTCGCCGCGGCCGCTGCGGCGCGGGAGCAGTCGCTGGCAGAGGTGCGCGCCTCGCGGGCGCAGCGCAGCGCGGAGGCCGAGCTCGCCGCCCGCGAGGCCGCCCGGCTCGCGGCCGAGGCGGAGGCCGCCCGGCTCGCCGCGGAGGCCGAGGCGGCGCGCCAGGCCGCGGAGGCGGAGGCAGCGCGCCAGGCCGAGGAGGCCGAGGCCGCGCGCCGCGCCGCGGAGGCCGAGGCCAAGGCCCGTGCGGAGCGGGAGGCGCGCGCCGGCGCGACGGCCTGCCCCGTGCCCGGCGCGACCTTCACCGACACCTGGGGCGCGCCGCGCTCCGGTGGCCGGTCGCACCAGGGCACCGACCTGCTCGCGCCGCTCGGCACGCCCGTCTACGCCGTCGTGGCAGGTCGCATCCGGACGGCGTCGAGCGCGCTGGGCGGCATCTCCCTGTACCTGGACGGCGTCAACGGCGAGACGTACTTCTACGCCCACAACTCCGCCAACGTCGCCTCGACCGGGCAGCGCGTGCAGGCCGGCGACCTCATCGCGAAGGTCGG
>DATMKB010000269.1:0-2767 GCA_035553635.1 Mycobacteriales bacterium | reverse complement strand
ACCGCCGTCACGACGGCCGAGGCCGCCACCCGCGACCCGTCCTCGAGCTCGACGCCGACGGCCCGCCCGCCGCGCACCTCGATGCGCGCCACCGGTGACGACGTGCGCGCCTCGCCGCCCCACGACCGCAGCCGCCGCTCCAGGGCGTCGGTGAGCGACTGCGACCCGCCGAGCGGGTGCCACTGCCCGAACAGGTGGTACGCCGCCTGCCAGAAGACGTAGAACGACCCGCCGGGCTGGTGCGGCCCGGCGCTCGAGTGCGAGGCGAAGGCCGCCACCGGCGCGCGCACGAGGTCGCTGACGAGGTCGCGCTCGAGCAGCGCGCCGTACGGCGCGACGAGGTCGCGGGCCAGCCCGATCGGACCGCCGTTGCGGCGCACGCCCTGCAGCAGGGGCAGCACCTTGTCGGCGGCCGCCCGCAGGACGCCGCCCGGCGTCGACCCGCTCTCCAGCCCCGTCACGGCCGTCTTCACGAGCGGCACCGCGCGGCGCATGAACGCGGCGTAGGCGTCGGCCTCGGCCCGGTCGATCTCCGCGATGCCCTCGACCGTCTCGTCGATGCTGCGGGCGAAGCGCACCACCGTGCCGTCGCGGAAGACGCCCGTGGCGAAGGGCTCCATCGGCACGTACTCGAGCCCGGCGCCCGCGAGGTCCAGCTCCCGCGGGATGCGGGTCATGTTGATGATGTTGTGCGCGGCGCTGTGGGTGTTGAAGCGGTGCCCCGGCAGCGTCTCGTCGGTGCGCGAGCCGCCTCCCAGCCTCTCGGCCGCCTCGAGCACCACCACCGGCTGCCCGGCCCGGGCGAGGTAGCAGGCCGCGACCAGGCCGTTGTGCCCTCCGCCCACCACCACCACGGGATCCGTCACCCCCCGACGGTCGCACGGCCGGCACCGCAGGACGAACCGGGACATGACAGTCCTGTGACGGCCGTCACCCCGGCAGCGGAGCGTCGTTCGAGAGGTGACCCGCCCTCCGACGCCGGGAGCTCCGACGTGCGCTCGTCCCGCTACCCCCTCGCCCGGCGCCTGGCCGTCGTGCTGGCCCTCGCCCTCGCGCTGCCGGCCCTGCCGGTGGTGGCGACGCCGCTGCCGGCCGTCGTCGAGCCGCTGCTGCGGACCGCGCCGCTCGGGGTCGGGCACACGGCGCAGGAGCTCCTCGACGGCGTGCAGCTCGTCGGCGTGACGTGGGACGCGGGCGACCCGCAGGTCGCCGTCCGCTGGCGCACGCCGCGGGGCTGGACGGCGTGGGAGCCGGTCGAGCAGGACAGCGGGTCCGTCGACGTCGAGGACCGCGCCGGCACCCGGCCCGGCACCGCCCCGGTCTTCCGGCCCCGCGACGCGGTCGCCGTCGCGGTGCAGCTCGCCGGCGAGGTCCGCGGCGCCGAGCTCGTGCAGGTCGGCGACGGCGAGGTGCGCGGCGGCGTCGCCCTCGGGCTGCCGGCGGCTCGCGCGGCGGTGCAGCACGGCGCCCTCGGGACGGTGCACACCCGCGCCGACTGGGGCGCCGACGAGCGCCTGCGCCGCGGCAGCCCCTCCTACGCGAGCCGCGTGGAGGCCGTCGTCGTGCACCACACGGCCGGGAGCAACGACTACCGGCCCGAGGACGTCCCGGCGCGCATCCGCGCCGACTACGCGTACCACGTGCGCTCGCGAGGCTGGTCCGACCTCGGCTACAACCTCGTGCTCGACAAGTGGGGGCGGATCTGGGAGGGCCGGGCCGGCGGCCTGGGCCGGGCGACCGTCGGCACCCACGCCGCCGGTTTCAACACCGGCACGCTGGGCGTGAGCGTCCTCGGCGACTACACCCGCGCCACCCCCGGCAACGCCCTGCTGACCTCGCTCGCCCGCGTCAGCGCCTACGCCGCGCAGACCTGGCGCTGGGACCCGGGCTCGTCGGTGACCCTGCGCAGCGGCGGCTCGCCGCGCTTCCCGAAGGGCCAGGTGGTGACGCTGCCGCGCGTCCACGGGCACGGCGACAACGGCCGCACGGCCTGCCCCGGCACGATCGCCGACCGGCTGCCCGTCGTCCGCGACCGCGCCCGCGTGCTGCTCGCCGGCCCGCCGGCCGTGACGGCGCTGACCACGGCCGGCAGCCCGGTGCACGCCCCTGCGCCGTTCTCGCTGGACGCCCGGTTGTCCCGCGATGCCTGGTGGGCCGTGGTCGTGCACGACGCCGTGGGCCGGGAGGTCGCCCGCACCGGCGGCCGCTCCGCCGCGCCGTCGCTGCGGTGGGACGGCCTGAGCGGCGGCGTGCCGCTCCCGGCCCCGCCCGGCCGCTACACGTGGACCCTCGAGGTCGACGACGGGATCTTCCCCGTCGTGCGGCGCAGCGGCCCGCTCGACGTCGGCACGCCCGTGGTGCCGCTCGGCTGACCCGGCTGCTCCTGACGCCGTCGGGCCCGCCGGGGAGTCCCCGACGGGCCCGAGGGCGGGTGCGGCTAGCGGAAGCGCCGCAGCCGCAGGCTGTTCGCCACGACGAAGACGCTGCTGAACGCCATCGCCGCCCCCGCGATGAGCGGGTTGAGGAACCCGGCCGCCGCCAGCGGCAGGGCCGCCACGTTGTAGGCGAAGGCCCAGAACAGGTTCCCCTGAATCACCGCGAGCGTGCGGCGCGACAGCCGGATGGCGTCGGCCGCGGCGGTGAGGTCGCCGCGCACCAGCGTGAGGTCGCTCGCCTCGATGGCGACGTCGGTGCCGGTGCCCATGGCCAGGCCCAGGTCGGCGGTGGCGAGCGCCGCGGCGTCGTTGACGCCGTCGCCCACCATCGC
>DATMKB010000268.1:0-2387 GCA_035553635.1 Mycobacteriales bacterium | reverse complement strand
CAGGAGGCGCTGCTCGCCTCGTCACCGGTGCCGGTGCGGGCGCTCGTGGCCCGGCACGCCGCGGGCGGCGGGTCGGCCGCGGTGGCGCCCGGTGCGGGCGGTCGCTGGCTCACGCTGCACGCCACGGCCCTCGGCGACGACGTCGTGGTCGTGGTGGAGCCGGTGCGGCCGCACCAGCTCGCGGACGTCGTCGTGCGGGGCAGGGGGCTCACCGCGCGCGAGCGGGAGGTGCTCGCCCTGGTGGCGCGCGGCCGGTCGAACCGCCAGGTCGCCCGCGAGCTCGCCCTGTCGGAGTGGACGGTGCAGGACCACGTCAAGGCGCTGCTCGCCAAGTTCGGCGTCAGCAGCCGCGGTGAGCTCGCGGCCGCGCTGTTCTTCGACGGCGTGGCCCCGCGGCACGAGTCCCGCTGACCGGCCCGCGGCGCGTGCCGCGGGCCGGCCGGGCCGGCTACTGCTCGGCGAGCTGGCCGCGCAGGGCGCCGCCGGGGAACTCGGCGTTGTGGACGTTGACGTAGAAGCCCGCCGGGTTGCCGAAGATCGCCCGCACGTCCGCCACGGGCAGCACGACGCAGCCGGCCGACGTGCCGTCGCTCGGGGCGGACAGCGCCGCGACGACCGGCCCGTTCTCGCCGGCGGCGCCGCGGTGGATGTGGGCGGCGGTGGCCGGCGCGATCTTGTCGGCCTCGAGCACGTAGCAGACCCGGCCGGTGCCCGCCGGGTCTCCGGCCGCGGCCTCGGTGCCGAAGACGTACGCCTCGCCGCGGCCGTCCGGGTCGCCGACGATGCGGCGGTCCTGGGCGCCGGTGGCGACCTCCGACCGGCCGTCGAGCGCCGCGGTGAGCAGTCGGCCCTCGTGGGCGGCCGACGCCGAGCCGGCGAGCACGGTGGTGGTGGCGACGGCGGCGGTGGCGGCGACGGTCAGGGCGAGGCTGGTGGCGACGGTCCTGCGCATGTGCACTCCTCGGGACGAGGGCGGCCCCCCTGGCCGCCTCGCCCCGCCTTCGCGCGCCCGACCGGGACGGGTTCGCCCCTTTCGCCCTGGGCGAACGCTCAGCCCCCGAGCAGGCCCAGCGCCTCGTCGTGCAGCGTCCCGTTCGTGCACAGGACGCTGCCGCCGTCCGGTCGCGCGGCGCCGGACAGGTCGGTGAAGCGCCCGCCCGCCTCCTCGACCACCACCTGCAGCGGCGCGAGGTCCCACAGCGAGACCTCGGGCTCGCAGGAGACGTCCACCGCCCCCTCGGCGACGAGCACGTGCGACCAGAAGTCGCCGTAGGCCCGCGTCCGCCAGCAGGCCCGGGTGAGGGCCAGCAGGCCGTCGAGGCGGCCGCGCTCCTCCCAGCCCGACAGCGACGAGAACGACAGCGACGCGTCGGCCAGCGAGCCCACGCCGCTCACCGAGAGCCGCCGCTCCCGGCCGTCGGCCCGGACGAACGCGCCCGACCCGCGCGCCGCCCACCAGCGCCGTCCGAGCGCCGGCGCGCTGACGACGCCGACGTCGACGCGGCCCTCGACGCGCAGCGCCACGAGCGTCGCCCACACCGGCACGCCGCGGACGAAGTTCTTGGTCCCGTCCACCGGGTCGACCACCCACTGCCGCGGTCCGTCGCCGGTGGCGCCGTCCTCCTCGCCGAGGACGGCGTCGTGCGGACGGCGCTCCGCGAGCAGCGCGCGCACCGCCCGCTCGACGGCGAGGTCGGCGTCGCTGACCGGCGTGAGGTCGGGCTTGCTCTCCACCCGCAGGTCGACCGCGCCGAAGCGGTCGAGCGTGATCGCGTCGGCGGCGTCCGCGAGCTCGTGGGCGAGCGCCAGGTCGTCGAGCAGGCCGCTCACGGCGCGAGCACCAGCGAGCCGTTGTGGCCGCCGAAGCCGAACGAGTTGCTGATCGTCGGGCCGGGCTCCCAGGGCCGCGGCTCGAGCACCACGTCGACCTCGAGCGACGGGTCGACGTCGGTGGTGCCCATCGTCGGGGGCAGCTCGCGCCGCACGAACGACAGCAGCACCGAGGCCGCCTCCACGGCGCCGGCCGCGCCGAGGCTGTGGCCGGTGACGCCCTTGATGCTGCTCACCGGCACGGCGCCCGCGCCGAACACGGCGGTGACGGCCGCGGCCTCGGCGGCGTCGTTGAGCGGCGTGGAGGTGCCGTGCGCGTTCACCGCCCGGACGTCGGACGGCGACAGCTCGGCGTCCTCGAGCGCCAGGCGCATGCACGCGGCGGCGCCGGTGCCCCCCGGGGACGGCGCGGTGATGTGGTGGGCGTCGCAGGTGCTGGCCGCGCCGAGCACCTCGCCGTAGACGCGGGCGCCCCGGGCCAGCGCGGCCTCGCGCTCCTCGAGCACGAGCACCGCCGCGCCCTCGGAGATGCAGAAGCCGTCGCGCTCGGCGTCGAA
>DATMKB010000267.1:0-3998 GCA_035553635.1 Mycobacteriales bacterium | reverse complement strand
AGCAGCGCCTGCAGGTCGGTGGCCTCGGGGGTGGTGCGCACGCTCGGCACGGCGTCGTCGCCGATGCGGGTGACCACGGTGCCGAGCAGGCCGGTGCGGTGGCCGGCGCCGCGCAGGCCGGCCTCGAGGAGGAAGGCGGTGGTGGTCTTGCCGTTGGTGCCGGTGACCCCCAGCACGAGCAGGTCGTCGGCGGGCCGACCGTGCACCCAGGCCGCCACCTCGCCGAGGACGGCGCGGGGGTCGGCCGCGACGAGCACCGGCACGCCCTCGACGCGCGCGGCCCCGGCCGGGTCGGTGAGCACGGCGACGGCGCCGGCCGCCACCGCCGCGGCGGCGAAGTCGGCCCCGTGGGCGCGGGCGCCCGGCAGCGCGGCGTACAGGTCGCCGGGGCGGACGGCCCGCGAGTCGTGCGTGCAGCCCGTGACGCGCACGTCGCCCGGCTGGCCGCTCAGCCCGGGGACCGCGTCCAGCAGGCGCGCCAGCGCCCGCGGTGCGGAGGACGCCGGCCTCAGCGGCCCCGACGTCGTCCCTGCCACGCCCGGCACGCTACAGCGGGTCGCTCTCCCGCAGCCGCAGGCGCGGTGCGGGCGCGCCGGTGGGCGGGACCTGCTGGTTGGACAGGGCGTACGCCATGATGTCGCGGAACGCGGGGGCCGCCACGACGCCGGCGTAGTAGCCGTTCTTCGGCCCCTGGACGCTCACCGACACGACGATCTGCGGGTCGTCGGCGGGGGCGAAGCCGACGAAGCTCGCGGTGTAGCCGCTGTAGCCGCCGCCGACCGCCCGCCGGGCGGTGCCGGTCTTGCCGGCGACCCGGTAGCCGGGGATCGCGGCCGAGACGGCGGTGCCGCCCTCGTTCGTGACGCCCTCGAGCATCCCGCGCAGCTGGGCGGCCACCTCCGCCGGCACCACCTGCTCGCGGGCCGGCTCGGGGCCGGGCGCCAGGCGGCCGTGCTCGTCGGCCGTGCCCTTGACGACGTGCGGTGCGATGCGGACGCCGTCGTTGGCGATGGCCTGGTAGACGGAGGCCATCTGCACGCCGTTGACGGCGTAGCCCTGGCCGATGGGGTGCGTGCCGTAGTCGGTGCCCGACCACTCGCTCTCGGGCCGCAGGATGCCGGCGCTCTCCCCCGGCAGCCCGATGCCGGTCTTCTCGCCGATGCCGAAGCGCTGCAGCACCTCGTGCAGCTTCGCGCCGCCGACGGTCTGCGCCGCGAGGATCGTGCCGACGTTGCTCGACTCGACGAGCACGCCGGTGAGCGTCATCCGCTCGGTCGGGTGCCCGTGGGAGTCGGTGAAGCGCTTGTTCGACACCTGCAGGTTGTCGGGCACGGTGAGCACGGAGTCCGGCGTGAGCGTCCCGGCCTCGAGCGCGGCGGCCACGGTGATGACCTTGCCGATGCTCCCGGGCTCGAAGACGTCGGTGACCGCGCGGTTGCCGCGCACCTCGGCGGGCGCGCTGGCGTAGTCGTTGCCGTCGAAGGTCGGGACGCTGCCCAGGGCCAGCACCTCGCCGGTGCGCACGTCCATGACGACGGCGGTGGCGCTCTCGGCGTCGGAGGCCTCGATGGTGCGGGCGAGGACGTCCTGGGTGTGCCACTGCAGGTCGCGGTCGAGCGTGAGCTGCACGTCGCGGCCGGCGACCGGCTCCTCGACGGTGCGCTGCCCGTTCGGGATGATCCGCCCGGAGCCGTCGACCTCGGCCCGGGAGCGGCCGTCCTTGCCGGCGAGCACGTGGTCGGCTGCGAGCTCGACGCCCGCGGCGCCCTGGACGCCGCCGGTGTCGTCCAGGCTCGTGAAGCCGACGACGTTGGCGCCGAGGTCGCCGCCCGGCAGCACCCGCTTGGGCTCGCTGAGCACGCCGACGCCCACCAGGCGCAGCTCGCGCACCGTGGTCCCGACGTCGGGCTCGAGGCCGCGGGCGAGGTAGACGAAGCCCGAGCAGGCCATCGGGTCGTCGGGCGCGCACGTGCCGCCGGTCTTGAGCGGGCGCGAGAGCCGGGCCTCGAGGTCGTCGACGTCGAGGTCCAGCACCGGCGCGAGGGCCTTCGCGATGCCCTCGGGGTCGCAGGGCCGGGTGCTCTCGGCGGTGCAGGGCCGGGTGGCCATGGCGCGGGCGATGGTCCGCGGCTCGGCGTAGACGGCCCGGGCGTCGACGGACAGCGCGAGCACCTGGCCGTTGCGGTCGGTGATGGCGCCGCGCGGCGCGAGCAGGGTGGTGGTGCGCATCCGCTGCTCGACGGCCTGGTCGGCGTAGGCCGAGCCCGACAGGCCCTGCAGCCAGACCAGCCGGCCGGCGACCAGGCTGAGCAGGACGAGGACGATGACCAGGCCCCAGTGCAGCCGCACGCCCTGGTGGCCGAGGCGGACCGGGCGGCGCGTGCGGGCGGCGGGCGGCCGGCCGCCTGCGGACCGGCTGCCGGGCGGCCGGCTGCCGGCGGAGCGGCTGGCGGGGCGGGCGCCGTGCGGCGGCCGGGCCGGACCGCCGGCGCCGCGCGTGCCGGGGCGGCCGCCGGGCGGGACGCGGGTGCTGCTCACGGGGCGGGCTCCCCCGCCGGCACCTCGGCGCCCAGGACGGCGCCGTCCTCCAGGCGCAGGAACGCCGGGCTGCCGGCCGGCACCATGCCGAGGGCGCGGGCGCGCTCGGCGAGGTTGCGCGGCGTCCGCAGCTCCTCGACCTCGCGCTCGAGCACCTGCTCGCGGTCGGCGAGGGCGCGGCCCTCGACGGTGAGCCCGTGCAGGCGGAAGGCGTCCTGGGCCAGGGCGGTGTTGAGCGCGAGCAGGCCGAGCAGGCCGCCGGCGAGCAGGACGACGACGAGCGCCACGAACGGCGCGCGCGGCGCCCCCGTGCGGACGTCGGGCACCAGGCGCAGGACGGGGCGGGCGGCCCGGGTGCCGTCGGCGGCCGGGCGGGTGGTCAGCCGGCGGGCGAGCTCGTTCACGCCGCCTCCCGGACCCGCTCGGCGGCGCGCAGCCGCACGGAGGCCGCCCGCGGGTTCGCGGCGACCTCCTCGGGGGACGCCGGCTCCGAGCCGCGCACGAGCAGCCGCAGCTCCGGCGCCGAGCCCTCCGGGACGAACGGCAGGTCCACGGGGACGTCGGAGGTCGACCTCGCGTGCAGCGCGGCCTTCACGATCCGGTCCTCCAGGGAGTGGTAGCTCAGCACGACCAGCCGGCCTCCGACCGAGAGCATGTCGACCGCAGCCGGGATCGCCCGGCGCAACACGCCGAGCTCGTCGTTCACCTCGATGCGCAGTGCCTGGAACGTCCGCTTCGCCGGGTGCCCGCCGGTCCGCCGGGTCGCCGCCGGGATCGCCGTGCGGACGAGCTCGGCGAGCAGGGCGCTGCTCGTGATCGGCGCCCGGGTGCGCTCGCGGACGATCGCGTCGGCGATCCGGGCGGCGAAGCGCTCCTCGCCGTACTCGCGCAGCACCCGGGCGAGGGCCCGCGCGTCGTAGCCGTTGACGACGTCGGCCGCCGTGGTGCCGCGGGTGGGGTCCATGCGCATGTCGAGCGGGGCGTCCTGGGCGTACGCGAAGCCGCGCTCGGCCTCGTCGAGCTGCAGCGAGCTCACGCCCAGGTCGAACAGGACGGCGTCGACCCGGTCGAGGCCGGCGTCGGCGAGGACGTCGGGCAGCTGGTCGTAGACGGCGTGGACGAGCGTGGTGCGGTGCGCGTCGGCGGCCAGGCGGGCGCCGCTGCGGCGCAGGGCCTCCGGGTCGCGGTCGAGGCCGACGAGCCGGGCGGCCGGCGCCGCGGCGAGCAGCGCCTCCGCGTGCCCGCCCATGCCGAGCGTGCAGTCGACGACGACCGGGGTCCGGCCGTCGTCGCGGGGCCCGAGCGCCGGGGCGAGCAGCCCGACGACGCGCTCCAGCAGCACCGGCACGTGGGCCGGGACGGGCTCGGGCACGGGCCGGTCAGGACAGCAGCGCGAGGGCGGCCGAGGCGGCGCCGGCCACGCCGGCGGTGACGAGCACGGAGAGCAGCAGGAGCAGGAC
>DATMKB010000266.1:0-5611 GCA_035553635.1 Mycobacteriales bacterium | reverse complement strand
GTCGTGGTGACGACGGTCTGCAGGGCGGCGGCGCCGGCGATGCGCAGGTCCTCCGCGAGCGGCGCGGACTGGTGGTACAGCCACGCGTAGCCGTGCGAGCGCACCGGCTGGCCCTGCACCGTCGTGCCCTGGCTGGTGGCGTCGCGCAGCACCACCTCCTCCGTCACGCCCGGGGTGTCGGCGTGCGTCCAGCCGGCGCCGTCGTCCTGCGGGCCGAGGGTCAGCACGCCGCCCTCGCCGGTGCTCGTGGCCACGCCCGCGGGCGGCAGGCCGGGCACCGTGTCGAAGGAGCGGCCGAGGTTGAGCGTCAGCGGCGAGGTGCCGGCCGGCGGCCAGCTCGTCTCCTCCTGCGCGGGCAGGGCGCCGGCAGCGGTGCGGCCGATCGTCACGACCTCCGGCTCGTCCTCCAGGCCCTCGGGCTCGAGCTTGAGCGTCTGGTCCCAGAAGCGGTCGAGCAGCTCCTGGTAGCCCGCCCAGCTGGTGCCGCCGCCGTGGGTGCCCTGCGTCATGAGCAGCTTCTTGAACGGCACGCCGTCGACGTCGTCGGTGGCGGGGTCGTCGACCGGCAGCGCCTCGAAGAGCGCGACCGCCTCCTCCTGCTTGACGTTGTAGTCCTGCCAGCCGTGCGCGACGAAGACCGGGACGCGGAAGGACGCGGCGTCCTTGCGGTAGTCGCGCTCGAGCCAGAAGGCGTCGTAGTCGGGGGTGCGGTCGTAGCCGCGCTCGGTGTGCTCGACCGTGCCGCACTCGCCGGTGCGCGCGGGCGCCGTCTGCGCGGCGGTGGCGTCCGGCGCCACCGTGCGGCCGAAGCCCAGGTCGAACAGCAGCGGCGTGTCGAAGCCCTCGTCGGTGGGCGTCCGGCTGTTGAGGAAGTACCGCACGCCGTCGGAGTAGGCGTAGCCGTACCAGCGGCTGATGGCCGCGATCGGGTGGATGGCGGCGAGCCCCTTGCCGCCGTTGCTGTCGGCCGCGATCTCGTCGCCGAGCGCGGCGACCATCGTCGCGGTGGTGCCGTCGTAGGAGCCGCCGGTCATGCCGACGCGGCCGTTGCTCCACTCCTGGTCGGCGAGCCAGCGCACGACGTCGGCGCCGCTCTGCTGCTCGACGGCGCCCCCGTAGTCCCAGCAGCCGGTCGACCCGCGGGTGCCGACGACGTCGGCCACCGCACGGGCGTAGCCGCGGGGCACGTAGCGCTGCGCCACGCGGTCGTCGGAGGGCACCGGCTCGCCGAGGGTGTTGTACGGCGAGTACGTGAGGATGACCGGCGCGTCCTCCGCGTCGCGGTCGCGGGTGACCTCGACGCGGACCGTCGCGCCGCCGACGGTCTCGACGTAGGAGACCTCCGTGACGACGTCGGCCGCGGCGGCGGGCACGGCGAGCGCGGCGGCGAGCAGGCCGCCGGCGGCGAGGCCGGCGCGGAGGGGGAGGCGCATGGGCGCCTACTTCGCCGCGGGCTGTCCGGTTCCTGCCGCCGCACCGGGTGCGACGGCCGGTGTGACCGACGCCGCAGCCGCCTCCGTGCCGATGCCCGGGTCCTGCGCCGTGGCGCCGCTCAGCACCCGCACGAGCTGCACCGCACCGGCGGCGAGCACGGCGAGCAGGAGCAGCGCGACGAGCCGGAAGCGCCAGCGGGCGCGCCAGGCGGGAGGCGCCTCGCGGGCGACGACCGGCGGGCGGACCCAGGTCTCGCCGCGCACGGGCGGGAGCGTCAGGCCGTGGAGACGCGGGTGCGCAGCGCGCGGCGGCGCAGCGCCCGGCGCTCGTCCTCGTCGGTGCCGCCCCAGACGCCGGACTCCTGCCCGGTCTCGAGGGCCCAGGTCAGGCAGTCCTCGACGACGGTGCAGCGGCGGCAGACGACCTTGGCCTGCTCGACCTGCACGGCAGCCGGTCCGGTCGTCCCGATGGGGAAGAACAGCTCCGGGTCCTCGTTCCGGCAGAGCGCGCTGTGGCGCCAGTCCATGCGGAAGCTCCTCACGTCCGGCCCCGCGCCCTCGCACGTGGACCGCCGTTCGCCCGGCCGCGGCGGTGCGGCCTGGCGTCGTGCCGGCGACCACCCTTGCACTGCGCGTGCAGCAGTGGCAAGGACGGCAGGGGCCTGCGGAAGCGCTCCTGGGTGTCGCCTTCCTCACTTTCGGTGGTGCCGGTGCACGGCATGGCCGGGCACGGGCCGCGCACTACCCCGGCAGCAGCCCCTGAACCCCCGCAACGGGGTGAGGCGCGTCACCCGGTCAGGCGACGACGTCCACGGCGTCGGGGACGGCGGTGAGCCGCACGGCGTCGGCGTCGCCGAGGTCGTCGCCGTCGACCTGGAACGGCACGGGGTGCGTGGCGGTGAGCAGGAGCTCGTCCGCGTCGTGCACCCGCACCACGCGCTTGCCGCGCGGCCGGGGGTCGTCGGCGAGGATCTGGCGCAGGTGCCGCAGGGTCGGCACCACCGGCAGCGAGCTCAGGCCGAACAGGTCGAGGCCGAGCTCGAACGACGCCTCGGGGCAGGGCCGCACCGGCCGCGGCCCGAGGTAGGTCCAGGGGTCGCTGTTGCACACCAGCGCCAGGCCGAGGGGCTGCGGCTCCTCGCCGGCGCGGTGCAGCCGCAGCGGGACGTCGTGCCGCTCGCGGGAGGCGAAGAAGCGCTGGACGCCGGTGCGCGCGTACATCGCGGGCGTGGCCCGCACGCCGCGGGCGCGCTTGCCCTCGACGGCGCGGACGACGTCGGCGTCCAGGCCCAGGCCGGCGCAGAAGGTGAACCAGCGCTGCGTGGCCGGGCCGTCGCCGACCGACAGCTCCGCGCGGCCGAGCGACAGCGAGCGGCGGCGGTCCTCGCGCAGCGCGCCGAGCAGCTGCCCCGTCGCCTCCACGGGGTCGTCGGCGAAGCCCAGGGCCCGGGCGAAGACGTTGGCGCTGCCGCCCGGCACGACGGCAAGCGCGGGCCGCGCGGCGCGGTCGGCGGTCATCAGCCCGTTGACGACCTCGTTGACCGTGCCGTCGCCGCCGAGCGCGACGACGAGGTCGACGGCGTCCGCGCAGGCGCTCGTCGCCAGCTCGACGGCGTGCGCCCGGGCCTTGGTCTCCACGAGCTCCAGGCGGGTCTCGCTGGCCAGGGCGTGGGCCAGCACGTCGCGCACGCGCGCGCTGAAGGTGGTGGCCTTGGGGTTCACGACGAGCAGAGCGCGCACCGGTCCAGCGTAGGGGGCCGGGCGCCTAGGGTCGGGGCGTGACCGCTGCCAGCCCCCTCGGGTCCGCCGACGGCCGCGCGGCCCTGCTCGTCGCGCTGGAGGGCGTGGCGCTCGTCGTCGTCGCGGTCGTCTACGCCGTCCGGGGCCTCACCGCCGAGGCGGCGAGCGTGGCCGGCAGCGAGGTGGGCGCGCTGCTCATGGCGGCGGCCGGCGGGCTGCTCGTGCTCGTCTCCCGGGGGCTGGCGCAGCAGCGGGCGTGGGCGCGCTCGCCCGCGGTGGTGGTGCAGCTGCTGCTCGGCCTGACGGCGTTCTCGCTGCTGCAGACCCTGCCGGCCGTGGCCGTCGGCGGGCTGGTGCTGGCCGCCGTCGTGCTGTCGCAGCTCGTCCTCGGGGCCCGCGGGGCCCGGGGCTAGTCCTCGGCGAGCAGGCCCTCGCGCAGCTGCGCGAGGGTGCGGGCGAGCAGCCGCGAGACGTGCATCTGGCTGATGCCGAGCTCGCCGGCGATCTGCGACTGCGTCATGCCGCCGAAGAAGCGCAGCATGAGGATCTTCTTCTCGCGGGCGGGCAGCTTCTCGAGCAGCGGCTTGAGCGACTCCCGGTACTCCACGCCCTCGAGCGCGTCGTCGACCATGCCGAGCGAGTCGGCGACGGCCGGGGAGTCCTCGTCGCCGCCGTCGGGGGCGTCGAGCGAGACGGCCGAGTAGGCGTTGGCCGACTCCAGGCCCTCGAGGATCTCCTCCTCGGTCATCCCGAGGTGCTGCGCGAGCTCGGCGACCGTGGGGGAGCGGCCGTTCTTCTGCGACAGCTCGCTCGTGGCCTTGGTGAGGCTGAGCTTGAGCTCCTGCAGGCGGCGCGGGACGCGGATGGCCCAGCCCTTGTCGCGGAAGTGCCGCTTGATCTCGCCGACGATGGTCGGGGTGGCGTAGGTGGAGAACTCGACGCCGCGCTCGAGGTCGAAGCGGTCGACCGACTTGATGAGGCCGATCGTGGCGACCTGCACGAGGTCGTCGAGCGGCTCGCCGCGGTTGCGGAACCGGCGGGCCAGGTACTCGACGAGCGGCAGGTGCACCTCGACGAGCTCGTCGCGCAGGCGGGCGCGTCGCGGGTCGTCCTCGCTCATCTGCGACAGCTCGACGAACAGCTCGCGGGCGCGGGCGCGGTCGGCGGCGGCCTTCTCGCCCCGGGTCAGCGGCTCGTCGTCGCCGGGCGGCAGCTCGTCGGCGGGCACCGGCGCGTCGAGCGCCTCGGCGGCGGGCGCCGCGGGCTGGGCCGGGGCGAGCGCGCCGGCCTCCTCGACGCCGACGTCGCCCGGCTCCGGGTGGTCGGGACCGGTCACGCCCCGCCTGCCTCGGCGCGGCGCTTGTGGAGGGTCAGCACGACGCGGGAGTCGGCGTCGACCGAGCTGTCGACCTCGCCGGCCAGCGCCGTGAGCACGGTCCAGGCGAAGGTGTCGCGCGAGGGCTCCTGCCCGTCGAGCGTCGGCACGGCGACGCGGACGTCGATGGCGTCCTCGGTGAGCTCGAAGCGGCACTCCAGGTCGGCGCCCGGCACGGCCTGCGGCAGCAGCATCGCGCAGGCCTCGTCGACGGCGATCCGGAGGTCCTCGATGTCGTCGATGGTGAAGTCGAGGCGTGAGGCCAGGCTCGCCGTCGCGGTGCGCAGCACCGACAGGTACGCGCCGGCCGCCGGCAGCCGGAGGACGACGACGTCCTGCCCGGCCCCGGACAGCGCGCTGCCGGTCGCGGCGCTCGCGGTCTCCGCCGGGCCGGCGGTCTGCTCGGTCACTACCCCTCCTGGGTGCCTGCTGGGTCGGGTCCCGCCGGCGGCTCCGCCGCCGAGGACTCGCCGGATACTACGGGCCGGACCGGACGCCCCCGACGTCACCCGGACGGACGTCCGGCGACGCGGACGGCGCCGCGCTGCCACACTCCTCCGGAGCGCTCGGGCGAGCGCGTCGGGAGGCTGGACGTGCAGGTCACGCGCCGCGGGGTGCTCAAGGGACTGGCGGCCGGTGCCGCGGGCGCCGGGGGGCTCACCGCCTTCCCCGCACGGGCGGCCGCGGCGTCGCCGGAGCCGGCCCGGCCGGAGGGGACGACGCTCGACAGCACGGTGCGCCGGGGCGAGCCGGTCAACGCCCAGGGCTACCGGCGGCTCGTCAGCGGGCCGGGGGAGCCGCACGTCCTGCGCGAGGACCTCGGCGCCACGGCGCAGCAGGGCCGGCACGGCCGCCGCCGGCCGGTGCTCGCCTTCGTGCACCTCACCGACATCCACGTCATCGACGTGCAGTCACCGGCCCGCGTCGAGTTCCTCGACCGCTACGACGACGAGCCGCGCACCGCGACCCTGTTCAGCTCGGCGTACCGGCCGCAGGAGGCGCTGTGCACCCAGCTGGCCGACGGCGTCATCGGCGCGGTCCGCCGCGTCGGCGTGGGGCCGGT
>DATMKB010000265.1:0-3422 GCA_035553635.1 Mycobacteriales bacterium | reverse complement strand
ACGCCCAGCCGGCCGTCGGCGAGGGCGAGCAGGTCGTCGCTGCTCGTGGCGAGCCGCACCTGGGCGGAGGCGTCGTCGGTCTGGGTGATGTCCGTGAGGCCGCTGTCGTCGAGCCGGCCGGAGAACACGACGTCGAGGTCGCGGATGCGGCACGACACCGTGCGCTCGACGACGTACTTGCCCCGCACGTCGGGGTCGACGGCGGCCAGCCGGTCGGCCAGGGAGCGCAGCGCCTGCGCGCACTGCTCCACGCTGGCCACGGCACTCCTCGCCCGGGCGCCGGTCGGGCCCGTCCGGGCGACCGTACCCGTCCTCGGACGACCTCAGTGCGAGCCGGGCGCTGTACCTTCGCCGGTCGGACGGCCGGCCCGCAGGCCCGGCCGGACCACCGCCACGACGCTCGAGGAGGACCGGTGCGCGACGCCGTCCAGGGGTACCTGCAGCTGGCCCTCGGCCTGACCGAGGTGACGCGCCAGCGGGCCACCACGGCGGTCCGGGGGCTCGTCGCCTCGGGCGAGGCCACCGCGGAGCAGGTCCAGGGGCTGGTCGAGGACCTGGTCGCCCAGTCGCGGGCCAACCGGGACGCCGTCACGGCGCTGGTCACCTTCGAGGTCGACCGGTCACTCGGCCGGCTGCGGCTGGCCTCCCGGGACGAGGTCGTCGCGCTCACCGAGCGGGTGCAGGCGCTCGAGGCCGAGGTCCGGCAGCTGCGCGCGGCGTCGGGCGCCTCGTGACCGGACCCGTGCCCGGCCCTCCGCGTCCCGGCCCGCCGGCCGGGACCGCCCCTTCTCCGACCGCCCCGGACGACGCCGTGCCCGCCGTCGAGGAGGCCGCCGCACTGCTCTCGGGCCTGGACGACCGGCCCGTGGTCGAGCGGGTCGCCGTCCTCGACGAGGTGCACCGGCGGCTGCAGGACGCCCTCGCCGCCGTGGACGGCACGGTGGACGGCACGGTGGACGGCACGGCCGACGGCGGCAGCGGCCGTCCCCGCCCGCCGCACGGCAGGGGCTGAGCTGCCCCGCCGCGCGCGCCTGGACGCCGAGCTCGTCCGCCGCGGCCTCGCGCGCAGCCGCGAGCAGGCGGCGGCCCTCGTCGCCGAGGGCCGGGTGACGGTGGCCGGCGCGACCGCCACCAAGGCCGCCACCGCCGTCGACGCCGGCACCCCGCTCGTGGTCAGGGAGCCCGAGGGGGAGGTCTACGCCTCGCGCGGCGGCCACAAGCTCGCCGGCGCGCTCGACGCGCTCGGCGTCGACCCGGCCGGCCGGCGGGCGCTGGACGCCGGCGCCTCGACCGGCGGGTTCACCGACGTCCTGCTGCGGCGCGGCGCGCGGGAGGTCGTCGCCGTCGACGTCGGGTACGGGCAGCTGGCGTGGTCGCTGCGGACCGACCCGCGGGTGACCGTGCTCGACCGCACCAACGTCCGGTCGCTCACCGTCGAGCAGGTGGGGGAGCCGGTCGGCCTCGTCGTCGCCGACCTGTCGTTCATCCCGCTCGGGCTCGTGCTGCCGGCCCTGCTGGCCTGCGGGACGGACGACGTCGAGCTGCTGCCGATGGTCAAGCCGCAGTTCGAGGTGGGCAAGGAGCGGCTGCCGAGCGGCGGGGTGGTGCGCGACCCGGCGCTGCGGGCCGACGCCGTCCGGCAGGTGGCCGGGCAGGCCGCCGAGCTCGGGCTGGGGGTCGCGGGCGTCACCGCGAGCCCGCTGCCGGGGCCGAGCGGTAACGTCGAGTACTTCCTGCACCTGCGCCGCGGAGCGCCGCCGCTCGACGAGGACCGGCTCGCCGCCGCGGTGGCGGAGGGGCCGCAGTGACCGGCCGGGCGCCCGGCGTGCGAACCTGCGCACCGTGACGCGATCGGTGCTCGTGCTCGCCCACACCGGGCGGCAGGCGACCGCCGACGCGGCGCGGCACGTCGTGGTCCGGCTGCAGGAGGCCGGCGTCGAGGTGCGGGCGCTGGCCGACGAGGCCCGCGAGCTCGGCCTCGAGGGCGTGCGCGTCTGCGACCGCGACGCCGGTGCCGCCGACGCCGCCGAGCTCGTGCTCGTGCTCGGCGGCGACGGGACGATCCTGCGGGCGGCGGAGCTGGCGCGGGCGTCGTCCGTGCCGCTGCTCGGGGTGAACCTCGGGCGCGTGGGCTTCCTCGCCGAGGTGGAGGCCGCCGACCTCGACGACACGGTCGGGCACGTGCTGGACCGCGACTACGCGGTGGAGGAGCGCAGCACGCTCGACGTCCTCGTGGTGGTCGGCGGCGAGCCGGTCGACAGGGGCTGGGCGCTCAACGAGTGCAGCGTGGAGAAGGCCGCCCGCGAGCGCATGCTCGAGCTCGTCGTGGAGGTGGACGGGCGGCCGCTGTCGCGCTGGGGCTGCGACGGCGTCGTCGCCGCGACGCCGACCGGCTCGACGGCGTACGCCTTCTCGGCCGGCGGGCCGGTGGTCTGGCCGTCGGTCGAGGCGGCGCTCGTCGTCCCGATCAGCGCCCACGCGCTGTTCGCCCGCCCGCTCGTGGTGGGCCCCTCGACGGTGGTGGCGCTCGAGGTGCTGCCGTCCGGGGCGGAGGCCGTCGTGGCCTGCGACGGCCGCCGCTCGCGCGCGCTGCCGCACGGCGCGCGGGTGGAGGTGCGCACCGGCGAGGTGCCCGTGCTGCTGGCCCGCACCCGCGCCCGCACGTTCACCGACACGCTCGTGCAGAAGTTCGCGCTCCCCGTCGAGGGCTGGCGCGGCGCGGCGGAGTCCGGCCGCTAGCGCGGCCCGGCTGCTCCGGACGGGTTCAGAGGTCCCGGGTCGGCGCCGAAGCACCACAGGACGCACCCGTTCTCAGGAGTCACACCGCATGCTCTCCCTCCCGCGCCGGAGCGCCGCCGGCGCCGCCCTGGCCGCCCTGCTCCTCGCCGTCGGCGGCGCTGTGGTCCCGACCGCCGCCTCCGCCGCCCCGGCCGACCCCGGCTTCGGCGCGACCATCGACCGCTACGCCCCGTACCAGGGCCAGACCCAGTGCCTGGCCGAGGAGCAGCCCGGGGTCGTGCGGTTCCGCACGCTGGTCCGGTCGACCTACAGCGGCGTCAACCTCGGAGGGATCCTGCGCGGCTGCGACGTCGGCGGCAAGAGCGAGCACAAGGAGGGCCGGGCCTGGGACTGGATGGCCCGCGCGGACCAGCCGGCGCAGGCCGCGCAGGTCACCGACCTGCTGAGCTGGCTGCTCGCCACCGACGAGCACGGCAACCCGCACGCGATGGCCCGCCGGCTCGGCGTCATGTACGTCATCTGGGACGGCCGGTGGTGGGCCTCGTGGGAGCCGGCCAAGGGCTGGCAGGCCTACACCGGCAGCAACCCGCACACCGACCACGTGCACTTCTCCTTCAGCTGGGACGGCGCCCTCGAGCGCACGAGCTGGTGGAACGGCGGCGTGCCGTCGACGGGTCCGGTGC
>DATMKB010000264.1:0-3401 GCA_035553635.1 Mycobacteriales bacterium | reverse complement strand
CGACCGCCCTTCACGACCTTGGCGACGCGGTTGATCGCGACGACGCGCTCGATGTGGTTGCTCTTCTCGGGGCCGGCGCCACGGCCGCCGCGGTCGCGGCGGTCGCGGTCGTTGCCCCCGGCGCCCTGCGGGCCACCGGTGCGGCGCTGAGTGCCGGGCATCAGAGGTTCCTCTCGGTCTTCTGGGTGGGGAGGGGAGCGCGCATCAGAACTGCAGCCCTCCCTCGCGGGCGGCGTCCGCCAGGGCGGCGATCCGACCGTGGTACTTGTGGCCGCCGCGGTCGAAGACGACGGTCTCGACGCCGGCGGCCTTCGCGCGCTCGGCGACGAGCCGGCCGACCTCGGCCGAGCGCGCCTTCTTGTCGCCCTCCGCGCTGCGGACGTCGACCTCGAGCGAGGAGGCCGAGGCCAGCGTGCGGCCGGCGAGGTCGTCGACGACCTGCGCGGTGATGTGCCGCGAGGACCGCGTGATGACCAGGCGGGGACGGGCCGGGGTGCCGCTGACCTTCTTGCGGACCCGGAAGTGGCGGCGGGCCTTGCCCAGCCGGCGGGTGGTGGAGATGTCAGCCATTACTTGCCCGTCTTCCCGACCTTGAGCTTGATCTGCTCGCCCTCGTAGCGCACGCCCTTGCCCTTGTACGGGTCGGGCTTGCGCAGCTTGCGGATGTTGGCAGCGACCTCGCCGACCTTCTGCTTGTCGATGCCGCGCACGACGAACTTCGTCGGGCTCTGGACCTCGAAGGTGATGCCCTCGGGGGCCGTCACGGGCACGGGGTGGCTGTAGCCGAGCGCGAACTCGAGGTCCGAGCCCTTGGCCGCCACGCGGTAGCCGACGCCGCGGATCTCCATGGCCTTGGCGTAGCCGTCGGTGACACCGATGACCATGTTGGCCACGAGGGAGCGGGTCAGCCCGTGCAGGCTGCGGTTCTCGCGGTGGTCGTCGGGGCGCTCGACGAGGAGGGTGCCCTCGTCCTGGCGGACCGTGATCGGCTCCGCGACGACGTGGGACAGGGTGCCCTTGGGCCCCTTCACGGTGACCGACTGGCCGTCGATGGTGACGTCGACGCCGGCGGGCACGGGGATCGGCAGCTTGCCGATGCGGCTCATCGCGGCCTCCTAGTAGACGTAGGCGAGGACTTCCCCACCCACGCCCTTCTTGTTCGCCTGGCGGTCGGTGAGCAGGCCCTGCGACGTCGAGATGATCGCGACGCCGAGGCCGCCGAGGACGCGCGGCAGGTTGCCGGCCTTGGCGTACACGCGCAGGCCCGGCTTGGACACCCGGCGCACGCCCGCGATGGAGCGCTCGCGGTTCGGGCCGTACTTGAGGTCGACGGTGAGGACCTTGCCCTTCTCGCCGTCGGCGACGGACCACCCCGCGATGTAGCCCTCCTGCTGGAGGATCTCGGCGATGTGGGTCTTGATCTTGCTGGACGGCATGGAGACGCTGTCGTGGTACGCCTGGTTGGCGTTCCGGACGCGCGTCAGCATGTCCGCGATCGGGTCGGTCATGGTCATGTGCTGAGGCCTGTGGCCTTTCCCGCCGTGGTCCCCTGCTCCTGCAGGGCCTGCGGCGAAGAGGTGACTACCAGGAGGACTTGGTGACGCCGGGGAGCTGGCCGGCGTGCGCCATCTCGCGGACGCAGATGCGGCACAGGCCGAAGGCGCGGAACACCGCGCGGGGACGGCCGCAGCGGTTGCAGCGGGTGTAGGCGCGCACGGCGTACTTGGGCTTGCGCTGCGCCTTCTGGACGAGGGCCTTCTTGGCCATGTCAGGACTCCTTGAACGGGAAGCCGAGCGCCCGCAGCAGCGCGCGGCCCTCGTCGTCGTTGGTGGCGGACGTGACGACCGTGATGTCCATGCCGCGGGGGCGGTCGATCCGGTCGACGTCGATCTCGTGGAACACCGACTGCTCGGTGAGCCCGAACGTGTAGTTGCCGTTGCCGTCGAACTGCTTGGGCGACAGGCCGCGGAAGTCGCGGATGCGCGGCAGCGCGATGGTGACCAGGCGGTCGAGGAACTCCCACATCCGGTCGCCGCGGAGGGTGACCTTCGCGCCGATCGGCATGCCCTCGCGCAGCTTGAACTGCGCGATGGACTTGGTGGCGCGGCGCAGCTGCGGCTTCTGGCCGGTGATGGCCGTCAGGTCGCGCAGGGCGCCGTCGATGAGCTTGGAGTCCTTGGCGGCCTCGCCGACGCCCATGTTGACGACGACCTTGACGACGCCCGGGACCTGCATCGGGTTGCCGTAGGAGAACTGCTCCTGCAGCGAGGCGGTGATCTCCTGGCGGTAGCGCTGCTTGAGGCGCGGCAGCTCGCGTGCGCCGCCGGAGGCGGCCGAGGTGACGGGTGCGGTCATGGCTCTATCCCCTACAGGTCCGTGTCGCAGTGCTTGCAGACGCGGACGCTGCGCGTCTTGCCGTTGTCGTCCGCCTCGGTGCGGCGGTGGCCGACGCGGGTCGGCTTCTCGCAGCTCGGGCACACGACCTGCACGTTGCTGACGTGCACCGGCGACTCCTGCGTGACGATGCCGCCCTGCTGGGAGCCGCGCGTCGACTGCGTGATCTTCGTGTGCTTCTTCACCCGGCCGACGCCCTCGACCAGGACGCGCGAGCGCTCCGGGTAGACGGCGATGACCTTGCCGCGCGTGCCCTTGTCCTCACGACGGCCGGCGATCACCTGGACGGTGTCGCCCTTCTTCACGAACAGGCCGGCCACAGCTACAGCACCTCCGGCGCGAGCGAGATGATCTTCATGAACCGCTTGTCGCGCAGCTCGCGGCCCACGGGGCCGAAGATGCGCGTGCCGCGGGGGTCGCCGCCGTCCTTGATGAGGACGGCCGCGTTCTCGTCGAAGCGGATGTACGAGCCGTCGGGACGGCGCCGCTCCTTGACCGTGCGGACGACGACCGCCTTGACGACGTCGCCCTTCTTCACGCCGGCGCCCGGGAGGGCGTCCTTCACCGTGCCGACGATGATGTCGCCGATGCCGGCGTAGCGACGGCCGGAGCCGCCGAGCACGCGGATGCAGAGGATCTCCTTGGCACCCGTGTTGTCGGCGACGCGCAGTCGCGACTCCTGCTGGATCACGTCTTCTCCTGGGATGAACCCCGTATCCCCTTGCCGGGGACGCGGGCTCGATGGCGGACCGGTGCGGTCCTGGGACTACTTGGCCTTCTCGAGGATCTCGACGACGCGCCAGCGCTTGCTCGCCGACAGCGGCCGGGTCTCCATGAGGAGCACGCGGTCGCCGACGCCGCAGGCGTTCTGCTCGTCGTGCGCCTTGAGCTTGTTCGTGCGGCGCAGGGTCTTCTTGTACAGCGGGTGCTGCACGCGGTCCTCGACGGCGACGACGACGGTCTTGTCCATCTTGTCGCTGACGACGAGGCCCTCGCGGACCTTGCG
>DATMKB010000263.1:0-2433 GCA_035553635.1 Mycobacteriales bacterium | reverse complement strand
CGGAGACGTACGCGCTGCTGCAGGGCGCCGTCGTCGTGGAGTGCCGCACCTCGCGCGGTCCCGTGCACTTCGGGGCCGAGCCCGGCGCGGTCACCGGCCTGCTCGCCTGGCTGGAGGCCCGCCCGCCGGGGGCCGTGCCGCCCTCCTGACCCGTCGCCTGCCCTGATCTTCGCCCGCTTGCGGCGCGATCTTCGAGCCCTTGCGGCTCGGTCGCGCTCGGCGTCCCGCAAGGACTCGAAGATCACGGAGCTGGCGGCGGGGAGCGGGTCCGTGTGGGCCGGGAGCCGTGCGCTCAGGCGGTGCGGCCGCCGCCGGGCTGCCAGAGGACGTCGCCGCCGGGGTTGGCGACCCGGGACAGGATGAACAGCAGGTCCGAGAGCCGGTTGAGGTAGAGCACCGGCTCGCGGTTCGTGGTGTCCGGCTGGTCCTCGAGCAGCGCCCACACCGAGCGCTCGGCGCGCCGGGCGGTGGTGCGGGCGACGTGCAGCAGCGCCGCGGCCGGCGTGCCGCCGGGCAGGATGAAGCTCGACAGCTTCTCGAGCCGGGCGTTGAAGGCGTCGCAGTGCGCCTCGAGCCGGGCGGTGTACTCCGGCGTCACGCGCAGCGGCGGGTACTCGGGGTCGGGCACCACCGGCGTGCACAGGTCGGCGCCGACGTCGAACAGGTCGTTCTGCACCTCCCGCAGCACCGCGGCGACGTCGTCGGCGGGGGAGCCGAGCGCGAGCACGACGCCGATCGAGGAGTTCGCCTCGTCGACGTCGGCGTAGGCCGCCAACCGGGGGTCGGTCTTGCGCACGCGGCTCATGTCGCCGAGGGCGGTCGTGCCGTCGTCGCCGGTCTTCGTGTAGATGCGGGTGAGGTGCACGGCCATGCCGCGAGCCTACGGACGCGCCGCGGCCCCGCACCTCCGGCGAGGTGCGGGGCCGCTGCGCGAGTGCGTCAGGCCGTGGCGGCGAGCAGCTCGTCGACCGTGCCGCGGTAGACCGGCCGGTCCGGGTCGCCGTTGCCGTCGAGGACGAGCAGCCGGTCGCCCGTGGTGCCCGGCGGCCGCTCGAGGTAGACGGCCGCCCCGGTGCCCTGCGAGCGCACGGGGCGCGGCTCGCTCGTGCCGTCCTGGGAGTAGAGGACCTGGCCGGTGCGCGGCTCGGGCACCACGACCAGCCGGTCGGCGGCCTCGCCCGTCGCGTCGGAGGGAAGGAGCACCGCGAGCGCGGCCGGGCCGGGCGACGTCGGGCCGGTGAGCACGCTGGCCGTGCGGCCGCGGGCGTCGACGGTCCAGGCGTAGGTGCGGGCGTCGCCGCCGGCCTGCCAGGCGCTCAGCACCAGCACCGACCGGCCGTCCTCCTCCAGGCCGTACAGCAGGTGCCCGCCGACCATCTCGCGGGTCACCTCCGTGTCGGTGGCGAACGCCGTCAGCGCCTGCTCCACGAGGTCCGGCGACGCCGCCCCCGCCGTCGGCCACAGCACGGCGTTCGTCGGCGGTGCGACGACGTCGCCCGGCACCTCGCCGGTGCCCGGGCCCTCGCCCTCGGGGGAGCTGGCGCCGGCCGGCGGCTCCGGGGCCCGCTGCTCGACGAGCACCGTGCCGCCGGGGGCCACGACGCGGAAGGCGTCGCGGGACGTGTCGCCCTCGCGGGGCGCGAGCAGCAGGCCGTCCTCGCCGTCGACGCCGTCGCCGTCGCCGTGCACGTAGCCCGGCGTGGTCCCGGGCGCCGACAGGACCAGCAGGCGCGACACCTCGTCGCCCGGCAGGGCGATGCCCAGGCCGAACGTGCGCTCGCCGAGCAGCTCGTCGCGCAGCACCTCCGGGCCGGCCTCGCTGGAGGACGCGACCGCCCAGTGCCAGGGGCCCTCCCCGTCGCGGGCGAGGAAGACGAGCGTCGCGACGCCGGAGGGCTCGAAGACCTCCGCCCACAGCGGCACCAGCTCGACGTCGGCCGGGTCCGCGCCCTGCGTCGCGGCCCACTGCACGGTCGTGGCCTCCTGCATCGCCTCGCGGGCGCTGTCGGAGCCGCGGAACGGCCACAGGTGGCCGGCGTGGAGGTCGTAGCGCTCCTGCGGGGCCGCCGTCTCCTGCGGCGCGGCCATCGACGGCGGGCCGCTGTCGCGGGTCAGGCTGGAGGCGACGAGCGGGCCGCCGAGGCCGAGGGCGCTCACGGCGAGCGCCGAGCCGGCCACGGTGGCGGCGACGCGCTGGCGGCGGAGCCGCTTGGCACGGCGCTCGACGCCGGAGAAGAAGTCGGGCGACAGCCCGACGCCGTCGGTGCGGGACGAGAACGCGGTGCGCAGCTCGTCGTCGATGGGGCTCATGCCAGGGCTCCGGTGCTGGGGACGGACTCGGGGAGGGCGGCGCGGGGGTCGTCGCGCAGGCCGGACGTGTCGCGCAGCTTGGCGAGCGCCCGGGAGGTGGCGGACTTCACGGTGCCGACGGAG